>DAOVKQ010000146.1 GCA_030631705.1 Candidatus Omnitrophota bacterium
ATAATCGAACTTCTCATTTTTTATTTCTAAATCCTTATTCCAGCGAATAATTTTTTTATATTGCAACAAACAACATCGCAAAGTTCAATTAGAGAAATATTTCTTTCCTTGGCAACAAAATCGTAAACCGCATCTATATCCAGGGGAGACGAATAATTTCCTTTTATTTTCATATAGGGAGAGTCAGTCTCAAGTAAAATACTTTCCGGCGGGACTTCCTTCAATGCCCCTATTATAGTTTTTTTAGCCCGTAAAATATTGAGAGAAAAAGAAGCGTATCCTTTCTTTTTAAGGATTTTAGCAAGAAAATCTTTATCCTGCGAGAAGCAATGAAAAATAACTTTTTTGTAATCAGGCAAATATTCATCCAAAACGTTAAAAATACTATCGTCACTATAACGGTTATGTACTACAATCGGCAGGTCAAACTCTTTCGACAATTCTAGAAATTGCGACAATATTACTATTTGACTATCGTAATCAATCTCAGCGTAACGATCCAGTCCAACTTCTCCTATCGCCACTATTGCTTTATTATTTTTAATAAGCTCTCTGTATTTAGAAACAGTGCCTTCATCAAAAGAAGCGGCACTAAAAGGGTGAAATCCTAATGAGCTATAGATGAAATTATATTCTTTGGATAAAGATATTGACTTAAGACTAGTTTCGTAATCTATGCTTACATCAACGAATATGCGGCCGGAGGAACCTTGAGATACTACCTGGTTTGTTTTGATTCCGGATAAAGAATTTATGTGGCAGTGAGCATCAATCAACATATATCTACTTACGAATAAAGACTTCTTTAAAAACTCCTCTTAACAAACTCCTTTTAATCAGAAGACTCACTTTCAATGCGGGGAAAAAGAGGTTCTTCTTTTTTCACCCTAAATTTCCCGATTCTGAAAGCAACATCTTTCAACGCGTTTGAACTTAAGACATCGTTGTCTATACCCAGCTGGCGCAAAATTGCCTCTGATGTAGAAGGCATAAAAGGATAAATATAGATAGCTGTTATTCTTATTCCCTCTAAAAGGGAAAATAAAAAACTGTTTAATTCATCCAGTTTTTTCTCTTTCCACAAAATCCAAGGCTTAGTATCTTCTACGTGTTTGTTCATGATATTTATGAATTTCCAGATTTTATCCAAAGCAGAAGAAAAATCGACCTCCTCCATGGAAGCAGCATAATCATTTTGCAGGCAATCAAGATGCGGTTTAAATCTTTCGGGAATATGTAATTCTTTTACCTGGACAACGCCTTTAAAGTATTTCTCGGCCATATTCAGAGTACGGTAAACTAAATTCCCCAAATCATTTGCTAAATCACTATTTAGGCGGTTTATAATCGCCGACCAGGAGAAATTTCCATCTACGCCGACAGGAACTTCTCTTAAGAGAAAATAGCGAAGGCCGTCAACTCCAATGGTCTTTATTAATTCAAGCGGATTTACAATATTACCCCGTGATTTAGATATCTTATCCTCGCCTATCTTCCACCACCCGTGGGCGAATATTACACGCGGCATCTCTAATTCTAAAGCTTTCAGCATTATCGGCCAGAAAATAGCATGGTGGCGCAGGATATCTTTTGCCATAAAATGAATATCTACCGGCCATAAAGAGTTAAATTTATCGCTATCGCTTAAATAGCCTGCTCCGCTTATATAGTTTATAAGGGCATCAAACCATACATAAACCACGTAGTTGTTATCTAAAGGAAAATCAATTCCCCATCCAAGGCGCTTTTTAGGACGGGAGATGCAAAGATCCTCAAGGGTATTTCTTTCTAAAAATGAAACCACTTCATTATATCTTGTTTTCGGCTTCACAAAACCAGGGTTATTCTTAAGATACTCGAGCAACCACTCCTGGTACTTCGACAATTTAAAAAAATAATTATCTTCTTCTATTATTTCGACATCTCTCTTACAATCCGGGCACCCAGCGGCTTCCTTAACCTGGGATTCGGTCCAGAAAGATTCGCAAGGCAAACAATAAAAACCACGGTACTTTGATTTATAAATATCTCCTTTATCATAAACCGTTTTTATAACTTTACTCACAACATCAACATGGGATTTCTCAGTCGTGCGGATAAAAAAATCATAAGATATATTCAGCTGTTTCCACAAACTTTTAAAAGTTTGCGCTTTTTCTTCTACAAACTTCTCTACGTCTTCATTACAGTCCTCAGCTGCTTTCTTTATCTTTTCTCCGTGCTCATCGGTTCCGGTAAGAAAAAAAACACTTTCACCGTTAAGACGCCTGAATCTTGCCATACAATCGCTGATTACATTAGTATAGGCATGTCCTATATGAGGGGAAGCGTTAACATAATATAACGGGGTAGTAAGATAAAAATCGCTCATTTAAAAAGATTATTGTGGATAGTTACTAACGGGCTTCTTCGTTCTTAAATTCTATTTTCTCTACGAGCCTGTCTTCGTACTCTACGTAAGCCAGGCGCTTTATGACATTGACAGAAATTACTTTACCTTTACCTCGCGGCGTATTGATTTTCTCTCCTTCTTTAGGCAAACCCTTAGCCATCTCACGGTAATTTTTATG
>DAOVKQ010000122.1 GCA_030631705.1 Candidatus Omnitrophota bacterium
AAAGCAATTAAAAAAATAATGAATCCTGAGCATGCGGTTTCTTCGAAAAAGTCCGTTTCGCGGAAATCACCGGGGAATAAATAGATATGCATTATTTTAAGTACAAAAGGAACGATTTATACTGTGAAGACACAGTTCTTAAGAATTTAGCCAGTAGATTCGGTACGCCTCTTTATGTTTACAGCGCGAGGACGATGCTGGAGCATTTTTCTAAAATAAAAGAGGCATTTAAGGAGCTTGATCCCCTTATCTGTTATTCGGTTAAAGCTAATTCCAACCTTTCGCTTCTGCAGCTTTTGGTCGATAAGGGCGCCGGTTTAGATATAGTTTCCGGCGGGGAGCTCTACCGGGCTAAAAAAATTAATTGTTTTTCGAAAAAGATTGTCTATGCTTCTGTGGGAAAGACTGAAAGCGAAATACGCAACGCGGTAAAATACGGTGTGTTGATGTTTAATGTCGAATCTCCCGCGGAGCTTGTCAGAATTAACCATGTTGCCTGCGGCTTGGCAAAAAGAGTTAACGTTGCTTTACGTCTTAATCCCGATGTTGAAGTGGGTGCGCATTCTTATCTAACTACCGGCAAACAAGGAACGAAGTTTGGTATGGATATCGCTACGGTGCGCCGCCTTCTCCTGCAGAGAGAGGCTCATCCTTATCTTAATATTGTCGGCATTCATCTTCATGTCGGTTCCCAGATTATTAAGGCCGGGCCTTATGTTCGGGCAGTTAAAAAAGTTCAAAAGTTGTTAAAAGAAATTGCCGGCGAAGGTGTTTACCTTGAGTATTTAAACATAGGCGGAGGTTTAGGAATAGTTTATGACAAAGAAAAACCCCAGACAGCCAAGGAATTTGCTCATAAGATAATGCCTTTGCTCAAAGAAACTAAACTCAAAATAATACTTGAACCGGGCCGGTTTATTATGGGTAATGCCGGAGTGTTATTAATGAAAGTGTTATACATAAAGCATAGTTATAATAAACAATTCGTTATTGTTGACGCGGCGATGAATGATTTATTAAGGCCGTCCTTTTATGGCGCTTATCACAGGATTATTCCTTTGACAAAAAGACGTAAAAAGAGTAATCAAAAAAAGAGGTTGGCTGATATCGTGGGGCCGGTATGCGAAAGCGGTGATTTCCTCGGTAAAGAGAGGGAATTAGACGTTGATGAAGGAGATTATCTTGCTGTATTGGGCGCGGGCGCGTATGGATTCAGTATGAGCTCAAATTACAATTCCCGGCTGCGCGCCGCCGAAATCTTAATAAAAGGGAACAAAGCGTATCTTATAAGAGAAAGAGAATTGTATCAGGATTTAATCAGTAAAGAGCGTTTGATATAGAAAACTATGGATGAATTAGAATTCTATAAACTGCAGGCATCAGGCAATGATTTTATCCTTGTAGATGCTACCAGCCGTAAAGTTTGTGCTGAGAAAATAAATTATAGAAAGTTTGCTAAAATATACTGTTCCCGTAAATTCGGCATTGGTGCTGACGGGGTGCTGATAATAGAGCCTTACCGGAGGACTTTGCTGAAAATGAGAGTTTTTAATTCTGACGGCTCTGAAGCGGAAATGTGCGGTAACGGCGCCCGTTGTGCCGGTCTTTGGGCAAGCCGCAAGGCAGATGGGAAATTAAAACCTAAGCGCAAAAAAGAGGAAATATTTAAATTTAATACAAAAGCCGGAATCATTAGCGTTAAAGCCGGCAGGGATAAAAAAACAAATGAATTCGCTGCCTCGGGCCGGATAAAAATAAAGATGATCGACCCTTTTGATTTGCGTTTTGATTTACCGCTTAAAATTCTACGTAGAACAATGAAGGTTAATTATGTAAATACCGGTGTACCTCATGTGATTGTTTTTGTTCAGGGCATTGACAGTATTAATATTGAGAAGATTGGAAGAGAAATTCGATTTCACAACAAGTTTGCTCCTCAAGGGGTAAATGTTAATTTTGTAGAGGTTGAGTCTAATTGCCGTATTAAAATCAGGACTTATGAAAGAGGCGTTGAGGGAGAGACTTTAGCCTGTGGCACAGGCGCGGTTGCCTCAAGCATAGTCGCGAGCCGTAAATTAGGTAGTAGAGCGCCTAAATCCAGGCTAAAGGTTATTACTAAAGGCAGAGAGGTCTTAGAGGTGTGTTTTGACGCGGCAGGTAACCGGATTAAGGATGTCTGGCTTTGCGGTGAAGCTCATCTTATATATAAGGGAGTGCTTAATTTAGTATAATCTATTAACAAACGCCAAATGTTAAAATTCAAAATGATAAATCCCAGATTGCAGATAAACCACGATTTGTATAATTCAAGAAATCTGTTTGCAAATTCACGCAAAGATGTAAAAACAATTTTCGAGAGAGGCTTTGAAGCCCTAAAAGCATGGTATTCCGGCCGAAGGACGGAATTTTTAGGGCTGAGGCGCCAGTCAAAATCATCGCTGGGATTTTGACGGTCCCGAGAAAATTAGTTTTTACATCTATAGCATGTAAACGCATCTTCCGAATTATACATCATAGGTCATTGGAATTTGGATATTATTTGTTATTTTAATTAAGGGGAGGGGTAGTATGTTTAAAGGTAGTATGGTAGCAATGATCACACCGTTTAAAAGAAACGGAAGTATTGATGAGGAACGTTTACGTTTTTTTATTAATTGGCATATTAAAAATGAAACCGAGGCAATTTTAGTCTGTGGTACGACAGGGGAAAGTGCTACTTTGTCTCACGATGAACATAAAGCCGTAGTCAAGGCGGCAGTTGAAGAGGCAAGAAGAAGAATTCCTATTATTGCCGGAGCCGGTTCAAATTCCACGGAAGAAGCATTGAGCTTAGCCGTTTACGCGAAAAAGGTTGGGGCTGACGCTTCATTGGTCATTACTCCTTATTATAATAAGCCGACCCAGGAAGGTTTATATCAGCACTATAAAACAATAGCAAATAAAGTTAATTTACCTCTTATTATTTATAATGTTCCTTCGCGTACCGGCTCGAACATCCTTCCCTTAACTGTCGCCCATATCTATAAAGACTGCAAGAATGTAATAGGGATAAAAGAGGCCAGCGGCTCCCTGGATCAGATTACCAAAATTATGACTCTGGTAGATAGAAGGTTTGTTCTTCTTTCGGGAAGCGATGAGATTGTTTTACCGATATTATCAGTAGGGGGCCGGGGAGTGATTTCTGTAGTGGCAAACATTATGCCTAAACAGAATCATGATTTTATAAAGAGCTTTTTTGAGGGCAATTTAAGGAAAGCGATGAGTATGCAGTTGCATCTTTATGATATGATTAAAGCTCTTTTTATGGAAACAAACCCTATTCCCGTTAAGACTGCCTTGGGACTTATGGGGATGCTTGAGCCTAATTTGCGTCTGCCTTTATATAAGATGAGTACGGATAATAAAAATAAACTCAAAAAGATTCTTAAAGATTATAAATTGATTTAAGATTAGAAAGATGGTTCTTTCAATCAATTTAACTAAGGAAGAACCAAAAAAATGAGGTTTTATGATTAAAATTGGAGTAAGCGGTGCTTTGGGCAGGATGGGCAAGAGAATAATAAGCCTGGCAAAGGAAGATATGACTTTCGATGTCGTTTTCGGT
>DAOVKQ010000108.1 GCA_030631705.1 Candidatus Omnitrophota bacterium
ATGTCTTTATTTTTTGGATAATTTCTTGATTTCTTTATCTAATTCTTTTATTTTTGAAATTAAATCATTTATTTTTTCATCTTTGGCCCATTTTGTCTTTACTACTTTCGCTACGTTTTTCCCCAACGCATAATACAACTGTTCCTTTTTTAAACTAAGAGTCACTTTTTTTGTATTCTTGATACTATTCCCGGAAATAATTTTCAAATGTTTCTCACCCTTCTTACTCAACTTTTTCGCGCTTGCAATGGCTTTCTCCAGCTCTTTCTTTGTAGACGGCCACAATTTATGGGTAACTTCCTTAAACTTATTTTTATCCATATCCTTCCCTCCTTTATCCTGTATTCTTAAAAATTATCTAATGCACCCATGACTTACTTTACCATTTATAGAAATAGGTTAAAAACACCAATTATCTTATCATATTTATTATAATTGTAAACAGATCCTAACTGCTACAGAATACAAACGTTACAAACATAAGAATTATCGATTTTTGTACTTTTTGATAACTCCTTGGACTTCTTGCTGCGCAGAAGAAAGGGCCTCTTGAGGAGATAATTTTCCGGCTAAAGCGCTATTTACATAATGCTGAATGGTATCGGAAATAAAACTATAATAACTGAGATTGGGGCGGGCGTATGCATTGTGAAAAATATCCTGTAAATCTACAAAATGAGGAAATTTCTCAATTACATCCTTATCACTATAAATATCCATTCTGGAAGGATTGCACCCTAACTGTAAAGCTAAGCTTTTCTGAACTCCATAAGAAATTACAAATTTTAAAAATTCAAGGCTCTCTACTTTTGCGTCAGAGAATTCTGAAATTCCTATGTGCCACCCTCCTAAAACGGACACACTTCTGCCTCCGGGAAAATGCGGCAAAGAAGCAATTCCTACTCTACCCTTAACCATAGAATCGTTATCCTGATGCAACATCCACGCATACGGCCAATTGCGTTCAAACAAAGCATTACCGTCCTGGAAAAAAACCCTAACTTCCTCTTCTCTCATGCTGCTAAATGTGTCCGGAGGAGATATTTCATATTCATGGATAAGGTCATGCATGAATTTAACTGCTTTTATATTTACATATCTGTCCAAGGATAATTTTTCGCCTTCAAAAATACCTCCACCTCCGGAAAGCGCAAACTCTAAAAAACTGCAAATCAACCCTTCATACCGGGCACCCGGCCAGACGAATCCGTAAAAATCAGGATTTGTTCCCCTTTCCTTGCTTTGGATTTCCTCCGCAAAATTAACTAACTCCTCCCAGGTTTGCGGCGGCCTGATATATCCGTATTTATTTAATAAATCTTTGCGGTAATAAAGCAAGCCTTCATCAATATAAACCGGAAAGGCAACCAACTGTTTTTCATATTTGTCTGCGGAATTCAAAATCTTCTCAAAAAAAACAGTAAGGTCCAACTTTTCCTCCCACACATAGTGATTAAGATCTTTCAACCATCCCGAAGCAGCAAACTCCGAAAGCCAAACAGTATCCATTAAAAGAACATCGGGATCTTTGTCTTTGGACTCTAAAAGAATTGATAAACTCTGACGCCGTAAGTCCGTGTTTACGGGATAACTTAAAATATTTACTTTTATCCCAGTCTTATTTTCAAATTCTTCTGCTATACTTTTCCAAAAATCAATTTCACTATGAATTCCGCCGACAGCAAAAGTTATAGGCGCCATTTCTCTCTTAACAAAAACGTACGTTCCCTCAGGACAACTATCATCACCATTAATATAAACTATTTCGCCGCTTTCCTCTATTCTGAATTTATACATGCCAGGGGCATCTCCTTCACCGCTTTCGGAAACACCTCCGTCTATTTCCCGGGAAAATACATAAATTCCCGGGATATACTTTCCCTTATTCTCGGAATAAGTTATCTTACCGCCGGCATCCACTTCCAGCTGATACTGGCTATAATCCCTATTGTGTATGGTTACCTGGGGAACAGAAAAAATACCGCTTAAACATTTTCCGCCGTTATCAACACAAGTTATATTGCCATTTCCGTGGATTCTCAGGCGATAAGTGCCATGACCAGCATTACTTGTAATATTCCTATCTATTTGGGCGATCACTTCAGGGCCGCCGGAATAAAAATCTGTTTGCGGCTCAGGAAAATCAAAAAACCTTAAATTAGGAATATCAACATTTAACTCATTCATATCGTTAGTAAACACGCCCTGCTGGGAATAATACGATAACTCTGATTTTCTGATCGAAGCTAAAGCATTTATTCCTTCTGATGCTTTTACGCGTTCGGATATCTTAAAAAATTGGGGAACTGCGATGATAGCAAGAATAGCAATAACCAAAACAACCATAACAAGCTCTAAAAGTGTATATCCTCTTTTCATAAAACTCCTTTTTTTCTTTAAAGCGACTATAAAGAATTATGAAAAACTTCAATACTATATTGTACACGGGTTTTTAATTTAAGGGAATAGATTTTATATGCAGCCATTGACTTTCTTTAAAGCAGGGTTTACAGTTTTCAAGCTGCCGGGAAGGACTCGAAGATTTCAACACAAAGAACTGCGACGGCTCATCGTTTTTTATATGATTCCGCGGGAAATGAAATTCTTGTTACTCCCCGTGGCATCATGCCAGAGGCAGATCAGCCTTTGGCTGAAGCGACAGGGTATCCAGTTCATTCTCCGAAGCCGAACCTGGATATATCCTACTACGCCCCGTAGGAGAAATTCATAGAAGTATGGCTTCATAGGATTATTCTCTGCGCCTTCGGCGAAGGAGAATAACATCTTTATATTTCTTTTTTTACTGTTTATAACGTTTGCTTTCTCTTTTTAAAATATCTTTTTCCCGGAAAGATAAGCTTTTCATACCCTGCTTTGAAATCTTATCTAAGATAGCATCTACTTCTTCTTTATCGCTCTTTTTTTGAGTTGTACGCCTTTTTTCTTTTTGTTTTTGCCGGTACCGCCTAAAGTAACCGATATCCAAAGCGGACAAAAAGAAACGCAGCCTCTCGCTTTTAAAATAAAGATAACCGAACAATCCTCCTCCTAAATGGGCAAAATATGCTATCCCCCCTCCGGTTGATGAAATTGCACCTAATAGATTAATGACTGCCATTACAATTACTGCCTGGCGTATTCTCATAGGAAAGAAGAAAAAAATTAAAATAACAGTATCGGGAAACATCATTGCGTAAGCAACCAAAAGTCCGAATATCGCGCCGCTTGCTCCTATAACCGGAACCGGCGAACCCATGGCGGTAATAAAACTGCATAATGCCGCGCCTATTCCCGTAAAGAAATAATAACTCAAGAATTTCTTTGTTCCCCAGGAATCCTCTATTGCCGGACCGAAAAACCAGAGCATAAGCATATTAATTACCAAATGCCAAAGGTTAGCGTGTATAAACAGATAAGTAACCGGCTGCCAAAGCATCAACTTAGAAAAAATAAACCTGGGAACCAGTCCGAAAATAAAAAACCAGGGAAAACGAGGCAAAAGGCTGATCAAAACAAAAACACCCGCATTGATAATAATCAATGCCTTAACGCATTTGCTCATTGAAAAACCGGATCCGTAACTTGAGGTATGCTGATAATAGGCCATAGTGACTATATTATTTATAAAATAACAGATTCTAATGGCTCGACTACACCCGCCATTAGCGCTTGTTATCTGAAATTTTCATAGTTAAGGTAATACATTTTGTTGATCATACGTATTTTATTACATAAGCTAATTATGGCAACAAAAATATATAGTTTTTCCCATTTTTTGCGCAATTACAAAGAACTAAATATGGGTCATTCTTAATCAAGTTGAATAGATTTCTATA
>DAOVKQ010000143.1 GCA_030631705.1 Candidatus Omnitrophota bacterium
AGAAGGTCTTTTAATTCTTTAGCGCTAGGTTTTTTATTTGTCACAATTTTTAATTTATTCTTGTCGAAATCTGTTAAATCGGCATCCTGGATAAGATATCCAAAGGATGTTTTTTTAATATCTTTATTGCCGCTATTCAGGGAAAAATCCGCTTCGACTATTCTAAAATTCTTTTTATCGGAGAATATACGCATTACTTCTTTTGAGTAGGCAGGAGCTATTATGCACTCCTTAAAACCACTTTTGATTATTTCTTGCGCGGTTTTTCTGTCTACTTTCCGGTTTACGCCAATAACTCCTCCAAAGCTTGAAAGAGGATCACAGTTATACGCCTTCAGGTAAGCTTTGCAGATATTTTTATCAACCGCCATGCCGCAGGGCGATGTATGTTTAACTATAACCGCTGCCGGGTCGGAAAAGCTTTTTACCAATGAAAATGCCGTATCCATATCTAAAAAATTATTAAAAGATATCTGCTTGCCCTTAAGCAAATCGAACTTGAGATGCTCTTTTCCGGACAGCTCAAAAAGAGATCCTTCCTGATGAGGGTTCTCTCCATAACGCAGCGGCTGAATCTTTTCTAAAGACCAGCTTAAAATCTCTTTTTCTTTAAAATAGCCGTATATGTGCGCGTCATATTCTCTAGTTAAACCAAAAACTTCGCAGGCGAGATTTTTAAGAACCGGCTCTGAAATACTGCCTTTATTCTTCACTAATTCCTCAATAATTAATCTATATTGCGAGCAGGAACTTACACAGGCAACATTCTTAAAATTCTTCGCCCCGGCACGCAACAAAGACGGACCGCCGATATCTATATATTCTATCATTTGATTTAAATTGGTACCTTGACACAGCATTTTTTCAAAAGGATAAAAATTTACAACCACCATATCTATAGGCTCTATATCCAGATTCTTTATTTCTTCTAAGTGTAAGGGGTGTTTTTTATTAGCTAATATGGCTCCGAATATTCTCGGATGCAGAGTTTTCACCCTGCCGGAGAGAATTTCCGGGAAAGATGTAATACTTGATACCTCTTTCACATTTACGCCGCTTTTTCTTAACAAAGAAGCTGTCTTGCCTGTTGAGATTATTTCGGCATTGAACTCACGTAATTTCTTGGCAAGCTCTATAATCCCCTGCTTATCCCACACGCTAATAAGTACTCTTCGTATTTTTAACATCTCAGCCTGCCTTCTAAACGCTAAATTTAATCTCTATGATATCTTCCGCCTGAACGATATACTCTTTGCCGACATTTTTAACAAAACCCCGGGCACGCGCTTCGGCCATATTAAAAAAATTACCTAAATCACAACAGTTAACCACATCTGCCTTTATAAATCCCCGCGCTAAATCACTGTGGATTTTTCCTGCGGCAGTTACTATATCGCAACCTGTTTTAACGTCCCAGGCGCGCACTTCTTTTGCTCCGGCAGTAAAAAATAAGATAACACCAGCCTTTGTCAGAGCTTTTTCTACAAGGCTGTTAATCTCACCCGCGTCATCGGCCCCTAAACATGGCTTGTAAGTCACTAAAGCAAGATTATTTAAGATGCTTTTTTCATCTTCGGAAAAATCATAATCACACAACAACCCTTCTTTTTCCGTGAGCCCTTGCGCTTTCTCCAGCAAAGACCGTTCTTTTTCGTTATCGGTACGCTCAAGCCGTCTTTCTATTTTTTCAATATCAAAGAATACAAAATCGAACTTTTTCTTTATATCAAATATTATCGCGTCAGATTTTTCAAAATCTTCTCCTATAAACTCCACTGTATACGGAGTAGCTTTCTTGGGGGCAAATTTATCTACTAATTCGTTAAAACATTTGCAAGCGTATTTATACTTTCCTATTTCAATATTAAGGCCAAAAGTCGCTATTTTCATTATTCTTTCCCGGCAGACTTTGCTTTTTCAATGACGCCTTGGGCTATCCGGGAAGGCACTATTTCATAGTGGGAAAAACTCATAACGTAGCTGCCTCTACCCCCGGTAACCGAACGTAAATCAGATGCATATTTAAACATTTCCGATAATGGCACCCGGGCTTTCACAACTTCATTTTTCCCTTTTACTTCCATACCCATTATCTTCCCCCGCCTTCCATTAATGTCTCCGGTAATCTGGCCCATAAGCTCCCCGGGTACGGTAATCTCCACATTCATAATAGGTTCAATCAGCACGCTTTGCGCCTGTTCCAAAGCCTTCTTTAATGCCATCGATCCTGCTATCTGAAAGGCCATATCCGATGAATCTACCGCATGGTAAGAACCGTCGAAAAGAGTAACTCTTATATCGGAAACCGGATAACCGGCCAATATTCCCTGGGCCATAGTCTTTTTTATCCCTTTTTCTACCGAAGGAATGAAATTGCGGGGTATTGCTCCGCCCACAATTTTATCCACAAATTCAAAATTTTTTCCTCTTTCCAAAGGTTCGACTTCAATCCAGACATCGCCATACTGTCCGCGCCCGCCGGTCTGTTTTTTGTATTTATTCTGCAGCGTAACCGATTTAGTAATTGTTTCTTTATAGGGAACTTTCGGCGTACCCAAATCAACGCTGGCATTATATTTTCTTTTCATGCGCTCAATAATAACATTTAAGTGCAGTTCCCCCATGCCGGAAATAATCAGTTCTTTTGTCTGGGTGTCTCTTGATACCGCAAACGTAGGATCTTCACTGGTTAAACGGGAAAGCGCGGCAGAGATTTTTTCCTCATCCTGCCTTGTTTTTGGCTTAACAGATGCCGAGTATGCCGGCAAAGGAAAT
>DAOVKQ010000121.1 GCA_030631705.1 Candidatus Omnitrophota bacterium
CCCAATGCCTATTATCCCAAAAATGATAAAATGTTTATTACCGGTTATGATTTAGGCATTGAAGAGGTAAATAAGTCATCAAGATTACAGGTTTCTGTTAATTATTTTACCGTTCCCAACTGTAACTTTCCTTCTTTAGTCAGGACGCTAAGGATTAAGAATTTATCCTCCCGGAAAGTACATTTAAAAGTACTTGATGGCTTGCCGAGAATAATTCCTTTCGGCACGCGTGATTTTTTCCTAAAAGATTTTTCCCGGACGATTGAAGCGTGGATGTATTCGGCCATTGACAGGTCAACGGCAATATTCCATCTCTTGGTTGACCCTAAAGATGCAGCCCAAACAGAATTTATTAAGGGAGTAAACTTTTGCCACGCTTTTTATGAGGATAAGGTTTTAAAATACCCCTATTATATAGTAGATCCTTATGCTGTATTTGGCATGGATACTTCTTTGGCCGTGCCGCGAAGATTTTGCGAAAAAAAGTTTAAAGCTCCCCTAAAGCAGATTATGCGCGGGCGTACCCCTTGTGCGCTTAATTTGTTCGAGTGGGATTTAAAACCGGGGCAAGAAAATTCTTTTTACAGTCTTTGGGGAAGCGTATTTGAGAGAAAAACACTTAATGAGGTAAGGAAAGCCGATACCGCTTTCGTTTGGGCAAAACAAAGAGATAATAAAGAACTTATAGAGAATATCCAGAATAATGCCTTATGTGTTTCCGGCTACAATAATTTCGACCACTATCTTAAAAGTACTTATTTGGACAATATTTTAAGGGGAGGGCTTCCTTTCAGCTATAACCGTAATAAAGTCTATTATGTTTTCAGCCGTAAACACGGAGATTTAGAAAGGGATTATAATAAATTTAAAATTTTTGCTTCATTTTTTTCCGAAGGCGAATCTAATTACCGGGATGTAAACCAAAACAGGCGTATGGATTTATTTTTTAATCCGTTCATAGATAAAGGCAACATAGTTTATTTTATGAATTTGCTTAAAATGGACGGTTATAATCCGCTGTTAGTACAAGGTGAGAAATTATATTTTGACGATGGAGATGAGCTAAAAAGAATCCTTAAGGATTTTGAAATAAAAGAAAGCGATTCTTTAGTCAAATTTATGCAAGACGGTTTTTACCTGGGTGAATTGTTTATTTTTCTCCTAAAGAATAAAATAGGCGTAAATGAACGTGATGATTTTCTGAATTCTATTCTGATAAAGGCTAAAAGAGAACCTCAGGCCCGTTTCGGAGAAGGCCATTGGATCGACCATTGGCGGTATAATCTTGATTTAATAGAATCTTTTCTTTATTTTTATCCCGATAAATTAAGGGAGCTGTTTTTAGATACGGAGTTTATGTTCTGGGATGATGAATACAAGATAAAAAATAGATTCCAAAGATATACAACAAAGGATTCCAGGGTTTACCAGGATGAGAGTATAGAAGAGTCATTGGAAAAGAACGGCTTAATTGCATCCAGGGACAGGTTTAAGAATTTTCTGCGTCTAAGCAACGGCAAAGGAGAGATTTACAGGGGTAATTTGTTTGTTAAGCTGTTTTCTCTAATATTGAATAAAGTGACTACGTTAGATCCCCAGGGGATCGGTGTGGAAATGGAAGCCAATAAGCCCGGATGGTGCGATTCTTTAAACGGCTTACCTTCTTTATTCGGTTCTTCTTTGTGCGAGACTCTGGAGTGTAAAAGAGCCTGTAAGCTTATGGTGGATTCAATAAACGCTATCGGTACAGATTGTGATATCGGTTTACCCGGTGAGCTCCATGATTTTTTTGAAAATACAAAGGAACTTTTGAATAAGTATTTAGTGTGGAACAACAGAGAAAAAGACTATTTGTGGTGGGATAAGGCTAATGCATTGAAAGAAGATTTCAGAAGTTCTGTTTTTTGGGGCCTGGACGGCAAAGAAAGAAATTTAAATCTGGGAGAATTAAAAAATTTTATAAATCTTTTAATAAAAAAACTTAATGGCGGCATATTAAAGGCAAAGGATAAAAAAAGCGGCCTGTTCAATACTTATTTTACCTATGAAGTGAAAGATTATGAGGTTGAAAAAGGCGGTTTTGTCAAACCGCTGTCGTTTAAAAAGAAAAACCTTCCTTTATTCCTGGAGTCTTCGGTTCATATTTTGCGTACAGAAAGATTGCCTTCGGTTGTGGAAAATGTGAAGAAATCCGGCCTTTACGATAAAAAGCTTAAAATGTACCGGCTAAATGAAAGCTTAAAGAATGAGGCTTTAGAAATCGGACGGAGCAGAATTTTTCCTCCCGGGTGGCTGGAAAATGAGTCGATATGGCTTCACATGGAATATAAATATATATTGGAACTTTTAAAGCTTGGTTTGTATGATGATTTTTATAAGGATTTTTTCAATTGTTTAGTCTGCTTTTTCCCGGCTGCCCGCTACGGAAGAAGCATATTGGAAAACTCCTCATTTATAGTTAGCAGTGTATATCCTGATGATTCTCTCTGGGGTAAAGGATGTGTTGCCCGTCTTACCGGGGCAACAGTAGAGTTGCTTAATATGTGGGTTATAATGTGCCTGGGCAGGTTGCCTTTTCTTGTAGATAAAGATAACCGCTTGATTATAAATTTTTCACCTATATTAAAAAAAGAATTTTTTACAACAAAGAGTACACATTTTACGTTTAATAAAAAGACAGTTATGCTGCCTCCGGATGTGTTTTCTTTTAAATTATTTTCTTCGGTGCTCGTGGTTTATCATAACCCCAAAAGAAAAGATACATTTGATTTAAAAATAAAGAAGATAGAGGTAAGAACTTCGCATAATCATCACGTCATACATTCTTCTACTATAAAGGCGCCTCTAAGCTATGCTGTCAGAGAAAGAAATGTAGAGCGCATAGATGTATACTTGGGGTAGGCCCATTTTTCATTTGACAATATCGGCAATATCTATTATTTTATATTCTACAATGCGTGATTTTTATCCAGAATGAGTTTTTAACAGGAGAAGTTAAGAGATGAAGTTACTTGATTTGTTAAAAGAAGATATACAAACTGTATTCAGAGAAGATCCGGCAGCAAGAAATACCGTTGAAGTTATTTTTTGCTATCCTGGTTTGCATGCCCTTTGGGCCTATAGAATTTACCATATGTTGTGGATAAAAGGAGAGAAAACTCTGGCCCGTTTTATTTCTCACTTGTCCCGTTTCTTTACCGGTATAGAGGTGCACCCTGGCGCTAGAATCGGCAGACGTTTTTTTATTGATCACGGTATGGGGGTAATTATCGGAGAAACTACTGAAATAGAAGATGATGTATTAATTTATCAGGGGGCAGTTTTGGGCGGAGTTTCCCAGGAGAAGACGAAGCGGCATCCTACCATAGGAAACAGAGTGGTCATCGGGGCGGGAGCAATACTCCTTGGGCCTATAAAGGTGGGAGATAACGCGAAAATAGGCGCCGGCTCAGTAGTCATAAATAATGTTCCTTCTAATTCTACTGTGGTAGGTGTTCCGGGAAGAGTTATTGAAGGGAAGATATTCAAGACGGTGAGTGGTATTGACCTGGATCATAACAAATGCATTCTCTGTGGAAAATGTGTCAGGACATGCAATGAGATCGTAGGTCTGGGGGCC
>DAOVKQ010000142.1 GCA_030631705.1 Candidatus Omnitrophota bacterium
CATAATCAATAATACCAGGATAAAACTTAACGAGGGTATTTGCGGTAAAGTGGCCCAAGAAGGAAAACCCCTATTGGTTGTTGATATTAATAGAGACCGCCGGTTTCACCCTAAAGGCAGCGAGTCGCGGTATAAAACTAACTCATTTATGAGTGTTTCTTTGGCAAGCGGGCACTTAAATTCGCGGAAAGATATTTTAGGCGTGATTAATGTAACCGATAAAATCACGGGAGAAAGTTTTACCAAAAGGGAGCAAACTATACTTTGCGTATTGGCCGCTCAGGCGGCGGCAGCTATTGAAAATCACCGGTTATACAGTCAATTGCAGGCAAAGATAACGGTACTTAACAGCACGGTTAAAGAGCTGAATGAAACGCAGAATCAACTCATTCAGACTGAAAAATTAGCCGCTATGGGGGAACTGGCATTCGGTATTGCTCATGAAATCAGAAATCCCTTAGGAATAATTTTAGGTGGTGTCGAGCTTCTTAATAATAACTTGATTAAAGACGAAGCAATAATTAAGAGTTCGATTGAGAAAATAAAACATTCTGTATGGCGGGCAAATAATATTATTATTGACCTTTTGCGTTTCTCGCGCGCGTCCGACCTTAAATTAGAATCAATGGATGTACGCGAATTAATGGATGAAGTAATATCTTTAATCACGAACCAAGCTTACCTGAATAATGTGCGAATAAAGAAAAACTACGCCCAAGGAATGCTTTATATCAAGACTGACCATGCTATGCTGCAGCAAACATTTTTTAATCTTTGTATCAATGCTATTCAAGCAATGCCGCGAGGAGGAGAGTTAAGCCTGAATATAGTAAAAGGAGGGGATTCTGGTGAAGTAACTATAGAAATTATTGATACCGGCCAAGGGATTCCTCAGGAAATAATGTCAAAAATATTTGACCCTTTTTTTACTACCAAAGAACCAGGGAAAGGGGTTGGATTAGGTTTGAGCATCGTGCATATGATAGTCGAACGGCACAAGGGAACCATAAGAGTAGAAAGTAAAATAAACCAGGGAACAAAATTCATTATAGAGTTACCTGCTAATAATAAGGCGGTTTTTATAGATAAGACACCGCCGGAAATACATAGAATAGATAATGGAGTAAGAAACGGAAAACCAAATGGCGGGGAGAAAAAGAATACTTTTAATTGACGATGAGGAAGATTTTTGTTTCTTCATAAAGCAAAACTTGATGATTTCAGGAGGGTTTTTAGTTACTTATGCCACAAATTCCGATAAAGGCATAAGCCTCGCAAAGCGGTATTCTCCCGATCTGATTTTATTAGATATAAGGATGCCAAAAAGGGACGGTTTTGCTGTGTTGAAAACGCTTAAGGAGAACCCCAAGACGCTGTCTATACCTATAATTATGCTGACTGCCGTAAAAGATGACGGAGCCAGATTAGAAGCCTCCCGCTTGTATGGTGAAGATTATTTGACCAAACCGGTTACCATAGAAGAATTAAAGGCAAAAATAAATACAGCCTTAGAGAGAAAAGGCGTAAGGAGGTAAAAATGGCGGATAAAAAGAAAATACTTTTAATTGACGATGAGGAAAATATCTGTTTCTTTGTGAAAAATAACTTAGAAGCAACCGGAGGATTTGAAGTGATAACAACAACTGACGGCCAGGAAGGATTACAGTTGGCCAAACAAAAAAAGCCGGATTTAATTCTATTAGATATTATTATGCCTAAAATGTCCGGTTCCGACGTTGCTGAAAATCTGTTTCTTGATTCCAGGACAAAACATATTCCCGTAGTTTTCTTAACTGCCGTTGTCACTCAAAGGGAAATCGGGATTGAATCGGTTAAGGAAATAGGGGGGCAATACTTTGTGGCGAAACCCTTTGATACAGAAAAATTAGTAGATTCTATAAAAATGGTATTAGAAGAAAAATCTAACGCTCAAGCCGCTTAGCAGGCAGGGCGAAGCGCGATTCTAGAAAGATATATTTTATGGTTGAGCAATGGTGTTAAAGCGTAAAATTATTACTATTATTTGTCTGGTGGGAGCAATTCCTGTTTTAATCGTCTTTTATTTATTCACCAGCCGTTCTCTTCTTTCTTTTTTAACGAGAGGATTTGCTACCTCTTTTATTACTTCTTTTATAAGTATATTGGCGGCAATTTTTCTCATAAATTTAACCCGCGTGTTAACAAAGATATATAACAGTTTAAACATAATAGCCAAAGGAAACATTAACCATCAGGCCGAGCTGGAAATATCCGGCGTCGCGTCGGATATGGCAAACTCAATAAATATGATTAGCCAAAGATTAAGAGGGGGCGCTGATGAACTTCAGAAAAGAGGTATTCTGATTGAAAGATACAATCAGGAATTTAAGCGAAGGGCCAAACTCCAATTTGATTATCTTTCCAGCATTGTTCACGAATTACGCGCGCCCCTTGTAAATATGGATAAAAACTCCGCTCTTATATTAGAAAAAAAGGCCGGGACAATTAATACCGATCAAGAGAATTTTTTGAAAGTAATTAACAGTAACGCGAAGCGGCTGCTCCGCCTGACAAATGATTTGCTGGATTTCTCTAAGATGGAATCCGGCGCTTTTAGCTTAAACCGCGATTCTTTTTGCCTTAATGATGCCGTTAATGATGCCGTAAGCTCAGTGGATAGCTGGAGAAAGAGCAAATACCTTAGATTGGAGACCGATATACCTGATGATTTTCCTGAAGTTTACGGAGATAAAGACAGAATAATTCAGATTGTGGTTAATCTACTCAGTAACGCGATTAAGTTTACTCCTCCCGAAGG
>DAOVKQ010000145.1 GCA_030631705.1 Candidatus Omnitrophota bacterium
AAAAAAGTTAAAAAATTAAAAAGCGATACCGATAAGCTGAAAAACAAAAACACACCCCCTCCTTATCTCAATAACTTAACCGAAAAAGTTACGCTCAAAAATAGTAAAAAAATAGCTTTAGCTAAGCATAAAATCGCGGATATTACTTTAAAGAATACAGTTTTTCCTAAACTTCCCGCGGAAAAAGAACTAAAAAAGAATCCTGCCTACATGGACTATTACCATCTCATAAGGGAAAAAATAAGAAAAAATGCCTATCAACATTATGAATCTAAAGCAGGGGGAGAGGTGTTTCTAACTTTTATCATCTTAGAAAACGGCCGGCTTGACACTTTGTATTTAAATGAAGAGTCGGTCGAAAGCAATGAGCTTATTAAAACCGCTCTTAGAAGCGTCCAGGACGCGGCGCCTTTTCCGCCGTTTCCCGAAAAATTAGAATATCCAAAGTTACAATTTAATATTTCTATATATTTTAAAAACGACTGAAATGATTCGAAAACCTATTGTTGCCGGACAATTTTATTCTTCCGACTCCAAAAAGCTGAAGAATGATATTGAAACGCTAAAGCCAAAGGATACATCAAAAATATCAGCAAAAGGGATAATACTTCCGCATGCCGGATATATCTATTCGGGAAAAGTCGCTGTGGCTACGGTTAATAAAGCCATTCCTAAAAAACGTATAATCATTCTCGGACCAAACCATACAGGTTTGGGAAAAGATTTCAGTATATTTTCCCAGGGAAAATGGGAAACACCCTTAGGCGATATCGAAATAGATTCTATCTTAGCAAAGTTGATTGTTGAAGCCGGCGGCATCATCAAGGAAGACTATACAGCCCATGCCCGCGAACATTCTATTGAAGTAGAATTACCGATATTACAGCATTTCTTCAATGAATTTAAATTTGTTCCCATAGTATGTGCTGTATCCACGTTTACAATATACCAACAAGCCGCGCGCCAGATATTTAACGCGATAGAAAATATCAAAGACGAAATACTCCTGGTCGCTTCTACTGACATGACCCATTATGAACCCGACTCTGCGGCGCGAAGAAAAGACAGCCTGGCAATAGAAAGCATTGTTAACCTTGACGCTAAACAGTTGCTAAAAAGAATAGATACGGAAAATATATCTATGTGCGGAGCCGGCAGTGTGGCTATCCTGCTTGAATGTTGTAAATTAATGCAGGCCAAAAAGGCAGAAATTGTGCTTTATCAGACCAGCGGCGAAGCAAGCGGCGATTACTCATCAGTAGTAGGCTATCTGGGGGCTATTATCAATTAGTCCTTAAGATAAACGAGGTTAAAATACAAAATGAATTTAAAAAAAGGGAAACTCCAAAATATAGCCTATTGACTTAGAACATGTTATCTGGTAATCTACGCATTACGGTTTAGCTATAGTGTGCCCCAAAGGAGGTAATTATTATGGATTTAGACAAAGAAACGCGGAAAAAAGTCGATGAAAACTGGAAAGTCCGGATAGAAAACGAAAAAACCAAGGCTTCCGATGACAAAGAACTATACCATGAGCCGAATTTTACGGTATTTGTTTCTTCCTTAGGCATGCAAGCTATGATTGCGCTCGGAAAACTCGAAAACCCCATAACCAAACAAACAGAAAAAAATACGCAACAGGCAAGGTACCTGATAGATACTATCGGAATTCTTAAAGAAAAAACCAAAGGTAACCTTACCCGGGAAGAAGAAACTCTGCTTGATGAATCCCTTTTTAGCTTAAGAACGATTTATATAGAGGAAAAAGAAACAAAATGATCGATAAAGAGTTGCTTAATATTCTTGCCTGTCCCTATTGTAAAGCTGCTGTTGACCTCATTGACGATAAAATCGTGTGCTCGGAATGCAAACGTAAATATCCCATACGAGACGGCATCCCGGTAATGTTGATTGAAGAAGCCGAAACCGATGAAAAAAGATAACCGCAAACAAAAAAAGAAAAGGCCTAAAATACTGATAATCCACGGGCCAAATCTGCATATGCTGGGGAAAAGAGAAGTCCAAACCTACGGAAAATTCACTTTAAGCGAACTTAACGAAGAATTGGAAATAATTGCCGGCGAAAACAATATCGCTCTGGCAACATTTCAATCGAATTCTGAAGGTAAAATAGTTGATAAAATAACCAATTCCGACTTTGATTTTCTTATAATAAACCCGGCGGCCTACACTCATACTTCTGTGGCTCTAAGAGATGCTATTCTGACACGTCAGCTTCCGGCTATTGAAGTGCATATTTCAAACACATTCAAAAGAGAGGATTTCAGAAAGAAATCTTTGATATCTGATGTAGTATTGGGAGTAATCACAGGATTAGGTAAATTAAGCTACATATCAGCCCTCCAGGCGGCAATAAGCCTTCTAAAGAAATAAATCCAAAAACAACCGGCAGCCGTTAAAATACCGTGAATAAAAAGATAACCAGCACCCTAAAAGAAATAGAGAAAGAGGGTCTTGACTCGTTGTTATTGTCCGACCCTGTTAATATAAGCTATCTTTCCGGGTTCAGGCGCGCAGACGGATATCTTCTCATAAGCAGGGATAAGTTAGTATACTTCACAAGTTTTATTTATGCCCAGGAAGCGCGTAAAATAAATCAGTGGGAAATAAAAATAATTAATTCCTCT
>DAOVKQ010000015.1 GCA_030631705.1 Candidatus Omnitrophota bacterium
ATTTTCTTAAATTTCTCTAAGGTTTTATTAACTAAATTCTCTAAATCACCGAGCTTGGTAACATCACACTTTACGCATAATATCCTATTTTTATTAGGAAGCGCTTTCTTTATCTGCTCTAACACTTCCTCTCTCCTTGCGGCAAGGACAAGATTGGTATTTTGTGCGGCTAATCTCTCTACCACACTCTTTCCAATCCCACCGCTTGCTCCGGTTATAATACAAACTTTATTTTCCAATTTACTCATGCTACTCCTTTTCTAACGCGCAACCTTGTTTACGTTAAGCCCTAAAAAGAATATGCTTGAACCTACTATAATAAATAATGCCTTAAACCCAGCTATAGACACTAACACCCCTCCTAAAAAGGCGCCTAAGCCGCCAAAACTGAAGCGTAAAGCGCTATTTAGACTTGAGGCATCCCGTAAAATCCTATCAGGGAAATGAGTAAGGTAAGATGATAAACCCACATGAGTTAAGGCCCAACCGCACCCCCATAAAGTTATCATTAAAAAGATTGATTGATAGTTCTGTAGAAAAACAAGAGAAAACGCAAATACACTCATGAGAATAAATCCGACGCTGCTTACCTTAATATTACCGAAACGGGAACTTAGAAACCCACCCATAAACTCAAATATTATTGCGCTTAGAGTAGCGACAGTAAAAATTGAACTTATAGCTATCTGTTGCAGAGAAAAATTTTCGCTTAAATACACACCTAGACGCTGCTGTAAACCATGATATAAGAAACTCCCCAGCATAATCACAATAAAGAAATTAACTGCCTTTTTATCCTTTAAGGTATCAAGATAACTTATCTTAAATTTCTCAACCCTAAAATCAAAGTCATCTAAATGTGTGGCTACCAAAATAAATACCAGTAAGCTTAAAATAGCTGGTATTAAATAAAGCAACAAGGGTTCGCTTGCGAAGAAGCCGCTCAAAAACACACTGATAAAGCTTGAAAGATAAGAAAGAGTAAAGAATATTCCGATATATTTGGCTTTCTCTCGAGGAGGAATAACCTTACCTATAGTAATGAGAACTAAAGGCACAAAGCTACAGCCAAAGCAACCCATAAGAAACCTAAATACAAAAGCCTGCTCTATGCTGTTCGAAAAGCTAAAAAGCAAGGATGACAGGAAGAAGCCCAAAGTTGTAAAAAGAAGAATCTTTTTTACCTTAAATATCCTTGAAAAAGGAGCCCAGATAAGAGCAAACACTCCATAAGGAAGCATGTACAGCCAGGTAAGCGGCAAGGCTTGATTCTTAATTACCCCAAAATAGAGAGCTATCGAGGGTATCAATGCCGCCATAGCCGCAACACCAAAGGATATGGCAAAAAACATCAAACAAAATATAAAGAAACTAACCTTAGGCATGCCTATTAATTGCACTCTTTTTCAATTATATCTTTGAATCTCTTTAAGTTATCTACGGAATGCTTGTTTATGAGCTCCTCCACCTGAGAATCTGTATATTTAGCCTTGCTGTCCATTTTAAAATCCTGAATCCAGGTCATTTCTATCCCGCCGTCAACCTCTCTGTAGAGCCAGATAATCTTCATATACTCAAAAGGAAACATCGGCCCTACTCTTGACGCGTAGGCAAATTTGTCTTCTTTAAAAAGCAAACGATACGATTTCCAGCTATTTCCGTTTTTGTGGGTGAGCTTAAAAACTAACTTACTGCCCTCTTTCTCTAATACCTCTGACTCTGTATATTCATCAAAGAATTCCTTCCAACGGGAAATATCATTACTGGCATCAAACACTTTCTCATACGGACTATTGATAAGGATTGAATTTACTGTATGCGCCATGTTTATACCTCCTTATTTTAAGCATTCTGCTTTCAGCCTTCAGCTATCAGCTTATTTGTTCAATTTGTTTTGATGCTGAAAGCTGACAGCCGATAGCTGACAGCTTTATTACAAAATAGCGACTACTCTCGCCCAGGCGGCGCCAGTCTTCCTTATTCTTACCGGAAAACAAATAACCTTAAACCCTGAATCCGGCAATTTGCCTAAATTAGCTAACCTTTCAATATGAATAAATTCTCTTTTCCGGCCGTAAAAATGGACAGGCCACAATTTTGAACAATCTTTTGTTTGCAAAAATTCTTTCATCATTAATTTGTAAGGCTTGTCTATGCCCATGGTATCAACTCCGAAAATTTTTATTTTTCTATCAAGCAAATAGTCTATTACTGATGTATCAATCCCGGGATAATTAGAAAAATACTCTTTCCCGCCGAAAAGCTTATCAGAACCGGTATATAACAACACAATATCAAAGGGTTTTAATGTATAAGAAATTTTTTTAAGCCCTTCTTCAATATCGCGGGCCTCAATAACTTCACCGGCTCTCTTTTCGGCCAAAGTAATCTTTACTCCGTCAGCGTAACACCACTCAAGCGGTATTTCTTCCGCGGTTTTGGATATTCTTCCTTCGGACTTACTTCCATAATGGTAAGAATAATCCAAATGTGTTCCGCTATGCACCGATGAATAAACCATTTCAAGCGACAGGAATTCTTCGTCAGGCAAATCTTCTTTTTTAATGATCCTCTCACCTCTTTCGTATCGCGCTTTATCTTCAGGGCTTCGCGACATCAATACTTTATTAAGCTTCTCAACGCCGTCTTTATGAGAAGTCCGCTCTATGCGTAAATCATGAACTTCAAAAGCCTCATCATCTATGGGCAGGCTAAGATCTATGATTTGCATATTACTCCTTTTTCTTTTCCACTAAGTCTGCTATTTCGGCAATGGTCGAAGATTTTGTCACTTCATTTGTTTCCAGTTTTATTCCAAAATGCTTATTTAGGGTTACGACTACCTCGACCATTTCGGTAGAATCAACGCCTACTGAATCATAAAGCTTCTCGTTTTCTTTAACTTCACCTTCTTTAACATCAAGCGTTTCACTAATTACCTTTATAATCTCTTCTTTTAAATTCATCTCTACCCCCCCTGTTTATTCTTTTTCAACCGCCAACACGACATTAATTCCTCCGCGGCCGCGGGCAATAATCAGCGCTTTTTTAATTTCTCTTGTAAGGGCTTTATTGAACGTATAATCCAAGTCACAATAGGGATCTTCCATCAAATAATTAATCGTGGGAAGAACGGTATTGTTTTTCATCGAAAGAACTGTCACGATTAAATCCAGAGCAGTCTGGGCACCAAGGAGATTTCCAAACATACTCTTGGGAGCACTCAATGATATATTTCCGATTGCCGACCCGAATACATTTTTTAAAGCTTGTGTTTCCAAATAATCTCCCATAGCCGTTGCTTCACCGTCTAAACATATATAATCTACGTCTTTCTTATTCCAGGCGGCATCTTTTAAGCACTCTTCTATGGCATACTCAAGACAGCTTGAATCAGGACGGTAACGGGAATAATGATACCCATCGGAAGAAAAACCAATTCCTTTCAGGAAACCATAAACAGCAACACCCCGCTTCCCAGCTTGAGACTCTTTCTCCAGCATAACTATACCTGAGCCTTCGCCTAAAACAAATCCATCCCGGTATAAATCATAAGGACGATATGCCTCCTTGGGATTAAGGTTATTTTTAGACAAATTACCGTTAGTATTGGCACATAAAAGGGCATAAGGAGTAATAGGAGCTTCCATGCCGCCGGCTAAAACAAAATCATTCTTGTCTTGAGCAACAATCTTGGCAGCATACCATAAAGCAAGCGCCGAGGATGCCTTATCGGCCACTATTGTCTTACTATACCCTTTAAACCCGTAATAAATAGTAGTCTGTCCCTGAGGCGCCGCAGCAAACCAGGCGCTGGCCATAAAAGGAGAAATTCCTTGTTTTCCTTCAATATACATATCGCGAAGCTCAGTTTCGGCAAAAAGCCATCCTCCCAAGGCATTGCCCATAAAAACGCCGATTCTTGTTTTATCGACATTATCCAAGTCTATTGCCGAATCCTGCAACGCCTGTTCACTGGCGACTAAAGCCATGTGCGAGAATACATCAATCTTCTTTATCAGCCTCCCGGAAAGGTGCGTATAGTGGTCCAAATCATGAACTTGTCCGGCAATACGCGAAGGATACAAAGAAGCGTCAAAACGCGTAACCGGATCAATAAAAGATATTCCTCGTTTTAAATTAGCCCAAAAAGTCTCTTTTTTAAGGCCGCAGGGAGAAACAACCCCAATACCGGATATTGCAATTCTCTCGTTCATTATTTACCTCCCCACTTCTTAAATACTATTGAAGAATGTATTCCCGAAAATCCACTGCTTGTTTTTAGTATATACTCCGGCATAAGTTCTCTCTTTGTATTAGGAATATAATCTAAATCGCATTTCGGATCAGGCTCTTCCTGGTTAATAGTGGGAGGAAGCCAGCCGTGTTGGAAAATCATAGAACAAAGGACACTCTCAACGGCATTAGCTGCCGCTAAAGGATGCCCTATCATCGACTTAATAGAACTTATAGGAATCTTATATGCTAAGTCACCGAAAACTTTCTTGTAAGCATCGGTTTCGAATACGTCATTCTGCCTGGTTGAAGAACCATGCGCGTTTATATAGGAAATTTTTTCTTTTTTTACGCCGGCATCTTTTATGGCTTCTTCCATACATCTCGCCATAGGCTCTCCGTTCTCGGGCAGATCTGTCATATGATAGGCATTACAGCTAGTCCCATAACCTAAGATTTCACAGTAAATTTTTGCGCCCCTCTTGCGGGCATGTTCCATTTCTTCTATGACGAGAACCCCGGCGCCCTCAGAAAGAACAAACCCATCCCGTTTGTTATCAAACGGCCGCGATGATTTATGGGGTTCGTCGTTATTTTTTGCAAGCACATTTACCACATCAAACGCGCCGAATGTTATGGGCGTAATCGGCGCTTCCCCGGCGCCGGCGATAATACAATCCTGCCGGCCTTCCCTTATAAGTTCAAAAGCAAACCCCAAAGAATCAGTACCGGCAGTGCATCCGGTAGACACAGTGCAGTTCATACCCTGCGTACCATAAATCGCGCCTATTTCCGCGCTGGGAGTATTAAACATGGCGGCGTCATAAAGATAAGGACGGCCTTTACGGGGGTCAATAGGATTCTTGCCCCAGTCAGTCACAAAAAGAAATTCTTCTTCCATAAAGCGCGTCCCGCATATCGCGTTAGCCAATATTACCCCACACTTTCTTTTATCCGTCTTTGCAAAATCTATTCCCGAATCAGCAACCGCGCCCTTAGCGGCAGCAATCGAAATCTGCACATACCTATCCATACGCTCATGGTCTTTTATGCCAAAATTTAAAGGATCAAAGCCTAAATCCTGGGAAGCAATTTTGGAAAGAAATAAGCTAACATCAAAATTTTCAACCTTCTCGATAAAAGGCCTTCCTTCAATAAGATTATTGTAAAAAGTGTCCTTATCTTCGCCGGCAGCACATATTATGCCAAGGCCGGTGACCACGACTCTTCTCATTTAAAATCTCCTTTTTTATACGATAGATTATTACATATAGTAAAAAATTTATCTTGCTATCTTCTATCGTCTGTCTTCTGTCTTTTCTTATAAATGGGACGTGTCCCTAATTAACGTTTTTTATTTGCGCGTAACCTTGAATTTTATGTATCCCCCGTCCGGACAGGCCGTGCCTGTTTTACAAAGCGGATTATCTTCAAAAGAAAATTCCGCCCCGAAATTTAATGCAAAAAGAACCGGAAACAAAATGCTGTAAGCTGCCCCGCAAAAACCATCGGGAGTCCGTAAACCCTTAACTTCAAATTTATCCCCTTCTTTATAATTATAAGAACAGTGTCCTGTTTTTTCCTGGACTTCAATAACCAAGGTTTTAGGATCAGGGCCTTTGGGCTTTTCTTTACGGGGTTTTACGACTACATTACCTTCATCATCCAAAACCTCTATTTTAAAAGTAAGCTTTGCATTATCGGGACAAGTAGAGGTAATGGACTTGGTATTCTCCATAAACTTAAATTCGGCGCCAAAAGTTAACGCGTACAAACAAGGAAAAGCAGACTCAACTATCCCTGTACAGAAATGTTTAGGAGGATGAGTGAAATCATCCAGAATAAGTTCATCGCCTAATTCATAGTTATGATAGCAGTATCCTTGTTTTTTAATAACGGTCATCTTAAACTTAGGAAATTTTACCCGGGGCATATTTTTTTCTTCTTTATTCATTGCTTTCTCCGAACATTTATTATCACCAGCCTGAACATTTCATAGTACTAGTCTTTATTTTAATCCCATTTTTTTAAACAGTTCGCCTTTATTTAGAAAACCCCCTCCCTGTTCTATCTCCCGGACAGCTTCTACTATTTTTCTATTAAGAGGGGACTCAAGGCCGTTCTCCCGGGCAAGTTTAACTATTTCACCGTTTATATAGTCTATTTCTGATTTCTTTTTCCTCCTGATACTCTGTAAAATGGAACCATATAAGGGAACTTTGCTTAAAGAAACCATAATTTTTGAAAAAATAACCGCTGACTCTTTTAGATCACCGCAAACCAAACCTTCCAGTCTCTCTTTGGGATAAGAGGGAAGACTTTCTAAAATTATTTTGCTTTTCTGAACAATACTATAGGCCTCACGATTAAGCCTTATTGCCAATTCTGCCACCTCAATATCGCCAAATGCCTCCTGCATCGAAACCCCTAAAAGGGCGGGAATACAATTATTTAAATTTATAAATATCTTTAGGTATTTGGCTCCTTTTATATTCTCCACATAAGTTGCGTTAAAAGAATCACTAAATACATTTCTAACTTTATCGATATCGGGACATACAGCGAACATATTGCCCAAGACTAAAGCGTCTCCGAAATTATGGACTATTCTGTTAGGAGGATAAAAAGTTGCCCCAAACATAACAATTCCCGTTACTATCTTATCCTTAGGAAAATAATCCCGCATTATATGCTCGGCTCTTATGCCGTTTTGCGTAGTTAAAACCAAACAATCTCTTAAGTAATCTAAATTCCGCTTTACTATATCTTCTAACCCGTTTATTTTTGTGGCAAACACAGCCAAATCAACGCGTTGTTCAAGTTCAGTGCATACCTTAACTTTAACGGAATCATTTCCCCGTAATCCCTCTATAATCAAATTTTCCTTTTCCAAAGGTTCTTTTTGATAATCTCTTACTATTCCCAGGACATCTTTGCCTTGTTTGGATAAATATCCGAGAATCAAACCTCCGATTGCTCCGCAGCCTAAAACAGCTATTTTCATAATTGAATAATTCTACCCGTTTATAAATTGGGTTCTTTCTCATTTAGGTTGATTGAAAGAACCTAATTATGGGGCATTCTTAATGCCCCATAAATTGTGAATAATCAATATCCAGCTTGGTTAACAGTTTTTTCATCATCTCTTTAAACGCCGGCGGCACCTCTTTAAAAAACGCCTCAATCAGATCGTCCTCCTCAACACAAGGCTTATTCTTGCCAAGCGCTATGTCTTCGGCAGATTGTTTAACTAACTTCTGGGCAATTGCCCTATGAAACTGCGGTAAATTACCCGTTATCTTATCAAAAATATCTTTCGCTTCAGGTGACCATATAATTTCGGACATAATTAACTCCTTTTATTCAAAGCAACTCAAATACAGCTTTAACCATTTTCATTTCGGCATCAAAAAAACGAAAATCGGCAAATCCTAATTGGCCGGTAATCAGATTATCCGACACCGCCATAACCGCACATACTTTTCTTTTATATAGATTAGCCACAGTAACAAAAGGAGAAGTTACCATATCTACGGCAATTGCTCCTTTCTCTATATAAGAATTAACGATTTCTTTTGTTTCCCTGAATAAAGCGTCGGTTGTCCAAATTCCCCCTTTATACACACTGCCGATACTTTTAAATACATTCACGAGACCATCTGATAATTCTTTATCTACCAAAGGAGAAAAATTATCGTCGACATAATAACGCGTTGCGCCATCTCCTCTTAATACGTTATCAACAACTATAAAGTCTCCTATTTGAATATCCTCCCTCAGAGCGCCGCAAGAACCAAGCCTCACAATAGTATTTACTCCTGCCGCACACACAAGCTCGGTGGCAAACGCCGAATCCGGGGCATAAAAACCGCCGTTGCCAACGGTAACTTTCTTACCCTTATAAAGACCGGTCCAAAAGGTATAGCCTAAAAAAGTAAAATTCTTAACCGGATTCTCTAAATTTTCTAAACACATTTTTGCCCTTTGAGGCTGGCCGCTTATAAAAGCGATTTCTCCAAAATCGCCCTCTCTAAATTGCAGAGAATCAAGCAAGTCTCCCGGTTTTAAATGCACATCTCTTTGCATCATAGTGTTATTCTCCTGTTATCCTGTCACCAGGTCACCATGTCACAAAGTCACA
>DAOVKQ010000094.1 GCA_030631705.1 Candidatus Omnitrophota bacterium
TCTTTAAAAGTGGGGCTTCGGGCTTTTGCTAAGGGACTCTTTTGGGAGATGCGGGATTTTGGGATTAAAGTTACTTCAATCTTTCCCGGAGTAACCAGGACTCCTTTAACCGGTAAGTTAGAGGATGTATCCGAAGAAAGCGGAAGGTTGATGGAACCTGAGGCAGTAGCGGATACAGTTTTATTTGCTCTTACTCAAAGCAACAATGTTTGCCCTTTAGAGTTAGCAGTAATTAATCAGCAAACCCCTTGGAAGAAGCCGGTTATACCGTTTAAACAGGATCATCCGGAAAAATAAAGTAGAGAGTAGAGAGAAAGAAGAAAAAAAGAGGCTTAAAAAAATGTCATTCCCGCGAAAGCGGGAATCCAGTAAAATCAATGCCTTTTGAAGATAGATTTCCGCTTTCGCGGGAATGACACCTTATAAAAAAATTCTGGATTCCGCATCAAGTGTGGAATGACAAAAAAGTTGTTTCGTATCGGTTATTGTAACACAGTCTGCAAGCCGGATAATGACAGAGAGAGTGATAACAAAGGAGGTAAGCATGAAGATTTTGTTTGTTATGCCGAAAATAGGCGCTTGGGCAACGCATGGAGAGCATTTTGCTCCTAATCAGTTATATGCCCATTGGGCAGCTTATGTTCGAGAAAAAGGCTATGATAATGTGGAGGTTTTAGATTGTACGGTTTTAGGCGTTCCTATAGAGGGAATAGGAGAGAAAGTAAAAGAAAAAGCTCCTGATGTAGTGGTATTGGGCGATATGATCCATTGTTCAGTGGGGTTTGGCGTGCTTTGGCATTTTAATAAGGCAGCTTCTGTAATAAAAACAGTTTTACCCAATGCCAAAATTATTGTCGGCGGCCTCTGGTATTCTGCTATGCCCACCCAAACTTTAGAAGATAATCCCGCCATGGATTATGTGGTTATGGGAGAAGAGGAGGCCTTTTACGATTTAATTGAAGCTATTGATAGATCAAAAAGTACCAAAGACATAGCCGGGATTACCTCACGTATAGATGGTGAAATTGTTATGGGGCCGCACCGGCCGTTGCTTATGGATTTAGATACTCTTCCTCTCCCGGCATATGATTTGTTTCCTATGGATAAATATGTAGGACATACGTATTGGAAGCCGTTTGTGGAGATGATGACTTCCCGGGGGTGTCCCTCGGCCTGTACTTTTTGCTATGAGTGGGATCAGTATGATCCTCGCTCGCCCAATGATTTCTTAAAATGGCGGGCAAAATCTCCTGAGCGGGTGATTGAGGAGTTAGAACTTCTTCATAAAAAGTACGGGGTAAAGGTTGTGGTAATCCAGGATGATAATTTTAATGTTGATCCTAAAAGAGTTGAACGCTTCTGTAATCTAAAGAAAGAAAAGAATATTCCTATTAAATGGGTTTCTTTAGGAAGAGCCGTGGATTGGGTAAATTGTGAGGAGATTTTACCCCTAATGAAAGAAACAGGCCTGTTTATGGGGGTTTATGGCATAGAGGTTACTACTCCACAGGAACTTAAGAAAATTGCTAAAGGGATAACTATTGAACATATAAAGAAAACCATAGATATCTTGCGCGCGAACGATGTTGCTATAGTCGCGGATATTATGATGGGCTTTGATGATGATACCGAAGCCATAATAAAGCAGAGATTAGAATTTACTGATCAGGTTGACCCGGATATTTTATGGATAGGTTATGTTACGCCGGCACCTAATTCTCCGATATGGAGGCAGCGGATGAAAAGGGGAGAAATCGACCCTAAAAAAATCGATTTTCTTAAGTGGGACTTCTTACATCCGCCAATGGCCACAATCCATCTTTCAATAGAGGATTACGGAAGATTAGGCGCCTGGTGTATGCGAGAATTTTTTTCCAAACCCGGTAGAATTCAGAGGATTATGACTAGTAATTTCGACCCCTTAGCAAAATTATGCTTTCAGGACGTAATGAAAGGCGTAGACAAATGGGAGGAAGGAGCGGTCAAGGGGGAAAAACACATTTAAATATACGCTATCAGTTATCAGCAGTCAGCCTTCAGCGAAGAAAAGATATATTTTAAGCTGATAGCTGAAGACCGATAGCCGAAAGCTAAGGAATTATTATGATTTGCGATAGTCATGTACATTTCATTCCCCAAGAATTATCCGAACATACTTCTTTTTACAAGGGTATCTGGGCCAACAGGGATAAACTTTTTGAATATTTGGACAAGAATAATATTGAAAAAAGTTTATTGGTTTATCCGTCTACCGATGCCCACCTTAAAATAGGGCACAAAAAGACTTGTGAGATGTACAACCATGCCCTGGAAGGATTAATGAAGAAAGATGTGTGTCTGGTCTATGCCGGTATCGTTAATCTGGAAGATATAGAGAGTATAGGTCTTCAGGTAAAAGAACTAAAAGACAAGGGTTTCTGTGCCGTCAGTATCCCTTCAAGCTTCAATGGAGCGTTTATCGTTGATAGGTTGAATCCTCTCTTCGAAGCAGCGCAAAATCATACTATGATTATTTTTGTTCACCCCCAGACCATAAATCCTATCGGGTTTGAGCGGGTCAAGAACCCATTACTTATGCCGGTTTTAGAATACAGCTTTGATATTTCCATGTTTTTAGGTCTATTAATGATGGAAGGGATTTTTGATAAGTTTAACATAAAGATTATCTTTTCTTCCCTGGGCGGGGTCATCCCTTTTTTAAAGGACCGTTTTAACCGGGTTTATTCTATGTTAAGGAAGCGAGAGATGGTTGAGGATTTAGGAGAATCTCCTTCACAAATTTTAAAAAACATATATGTAGATACTTCCGGTTCTTGTTTAAAAAATATAGAAATGGCTTTGGATTTATTCGGCCCGGACCGTATCCTCTGGGGGTCTGATTATCCGGTAAATCCGCAACCGGAAGAAAATCTAAGCATGCTGGATGGTTTGGGAGTTGTTATAAAAGAAAAAATAGCCCATAGAAACTTTTTAGATATTTTCACTGAACATGAATAGCCCTCTTTTAGCTCCTGTACGTTTAGACGGTAATAGGATTTTTGTCCTGGATGAGACCGCTTTACCCTTTCGCGAGGATTATTTAGAAGTTAAGAAATTAGATGATGCTCTTTGGATTTTAGGTGAGATGAAGACGCGTTCCCTGGGGCAGGTGCTTTTATTTTTTTATTGCTGCGCATTATTTAAGGGCAGTCACTCTATAGACGATGTTTCGGCAAAGTTTAAACAAAGGCGCCCTACTTTTGATTTTCTTGCGCTTGGAGATATTTTAAAAGGACAAATTAAAAAAGGAATGGAGACAAAAGAAGCAGCTGATAGTTTTATATCCGGTTTTGATGCTTTAAGAAGAAAAAGGGCAAAAAGGCTGGCAAGCGTTCTTTCTTCGCCGGCAAATATTTTAACTATATGCAATATAAACGGGGAATTATTGTATTTGTATAAAGAGTTACAGGCACAAGGTAAAGACGCTCTTTTTTATGTCTCTGAGACCAGGCCGTACTTGCAGGGCACGCGGCTTACCTTCTGGGAACTTAACAAAAATAATGTTCCTTCTAAAGTAATATGCGATAACCAGGCAGCGCGTATTATGAGTGAAGGTAAAATAACTTGTGTTGTTACCGGCGCGGACAGGGCAACAGTAAACGGAGATGTCATAAATAAGGTAGGGACTTATTCCCTGGCAAGGATTGCCAAATATTTTAATATACCCTTTTATCCTTTAACTCAGTATCCTGGAGATATTGACGTTGACAATATTGAAATCGAAGAGCGTCCGCGAAAAGAATCATTTATGTATTTAGAAGAAGATTGTTTGATAGATGCCTTTTATCCTTGTTTTGATATAACCAAGAGTGATTTTATCACTCAATGTATAGAGTTGAAGCCATAGTATGAAGCTTAGTCAAATGGATGAATTAATTCTTGTCTGGGGGGTCATTTCAAAAGCTGCCCTGTCAGAGATTAAAGCCACCGGTAATACAGTATTAGTCCCTGAAAATAGGCCGTTTCTTCTGGGGCTAAAACGCAATGTACCTTTGCTTAAAGAAAATAACATACCTTTTATTTATTGCGCCGACAATGTTTTGGGGTTTTTATTTTATAAGAATAAAATAGCAAAAACTTTGATTTTTTATAAA
>DAOVKQ010000096.1 GCA_030631705.1 Candidatus Omnitrophota bacterium
AGGCAATAGTTATAATCAATAATTATATTTTTAACAATTCTTTTGTTATGATATAATTGCTTTGCTATGTTAGCCAAAAGAATTATTCCCTGTTTGGATATTGACAAAGGAAGGGTTGTTAAAGGAGTAAATTTTCTTAACCTTCAGGATGCCGGGGATGCTGTCGAAAACGCTTTGATTTATGAAAAAGAAGGCGCTGACGAGCTGGTTTTTTTGGATATAACAGCAAGCGTTGAAAGGAGAAAAACTACTATTAATCTGGTAAAAAGAGTATCTGAAGTGGTGTTTATGCCGTTTACCGTAGGCGGGGGTATAGGTAATATAGATGATATAAGAAATCTCTTGTTAGCAGGGGCGGATAAAATATCTTTAAACACCCAGGCAGTAAGAAACCCTCGTTTAGTCAGGCAATCAAGCGGGGTTTTCGGCAGTCAATGTATTGTAGTGGCGATTGACGCAAAGAAGAAAGTCACCAGGTCACCAGGTCACAAGGTCACAAGTTGGGAAGTCTATATTAATGGGGGGAGAACTTCTACGGGTATAGATGCGGTTGAATGGGCGAGGAAAGTCGAACAGTTGGGAGCGGGCGAAATACTTTTAACCAGCATGGATTGTGACGGAACCAAAGACGGATATGATATTGCCTTAACTAATGCCGTAACTAAAGCGGTTAGAATTCCTGTTATTGCTTCCGGAGGCGCCGGTAAATTGTCACATTTTTACCGCGTATTCAAAGAAACTGAAGCAACAGCAGCCCTGGCAGCATCTATATTCCACTACCGCCAATTCCGCGTAAAAGAAGTTAAGGATTATTTAAACAAAAAGGGAATAAGAGTGAGGCTATAATATGAAAATTACAAATTACAATAAACAAATTACAAACAAATCCCAATATACAATAAACAATAACCAAAATTCTGTCTTTAGCTGTTTGTGTATTGTATATTTGTAGTTGTATATTAGTTGTAATTTGGAATTTGTATATTGGAATTTATCAGGGCTGATAAACATATTATATGAGGATGAAGGATATGGAGAATAGAAAAAAAGTAAAAGGAAAAACTAAGTCTTTAAGCCTGCCGAAGTTAAAGTTTGACAAAGCAGGATTGATTCCGGCGATAATACAGGATGTCAAGACTAATGAAGTATTAATGCTTGCCTACATGAATAAAGAATCTTTGAAGATTACCTTAAAAGAAAGAAGAACATGTTTTTATTCCCGGTCACGAAAGACTCTTTGGCGAAAAGGAGAAACCAGCGGGAATATTCAAAAGATAAAGAGTGTGCGCTATGATTGCGATAAAGATACTATTCTTATTAAGGTGGATCAGACCGGTCCGGCTTGTCATACCGGAAAAAGAAGCTGTTTTTACAGGAAAATATAATTTTAGGAAATAAAGAGAAATGAAGATAACCCCTTCCGTAAAAGAATTTACAAAATTCGCAAAAGATAAGAATCTTATAGTTTTTTCCTGCAAGCTGTATTGTGATTATCTTACCCCGGTTTCTATCTACAGCAGGGTGTCTAAATCAACCAAAAAAGAATCATTTCTTTTAGAGTCAGTGGAAGGAGAAGAGAAGATATCCCGTTTTTCTTTCATAGGTTTTAATCCTTTGGCAACATTTAAAAGTAAAGGTGAGATGATTTATACCACGGCAGGCAGGAGTCGCCGGTGCTTTAATGCAAAGGGAGATCCTCTTTTTGAATTAAAAAAGTTTATGAGTAAATTTTCTCTATGGCCCAGAGAAAATATAAGATTCTTCGGGGGCTTTGTGGGTTATTTAGGATATGATGTTGTGCGTTTTTATGAACCGATTAAAGGTACGCTGAATGATGAACTCGATACTTTTGACAGCTATTTTGTATTACCTAAATTTCTCATTATTTTCGATCATCTTAAAAAACAAGTTGAGTTTCTTTCATTTTTGCATCTGAAAGACGGGAAGAATTTAAAAAGAACATACAATAATGAAATTAAACATTTGCGGAAACTGGTAGATTTAGTGCTTATACCGGTAAAACTCGCCTCTTTAGAACTGTTATCAATAAAAAAGCGCAGAAATATGCGGCTGACAAAACTGGGGAAAATAAAATCAAATTTTAAAAAGAAAGATTTTATTAAAGCAGTAAAGAAAACAAAACAGTATATTAAGGAGGGAGAGATAATCCAGGCAGTTATTTCCCAGCGGTTTACGGTAAAATTTATTTCCGATCCGTTTATAGTTTACCGATACCTTAGATTGCTTAATCCTTCGCCTTATATGTATTATTTAAATTTCATGGATATAAAGATTGCCGGATCTTCTCCGGAAATGCTTCTGCGCTGTGAGAATAATAATTTGACTACCAGGCCGATTGCCGGCACCCGCAGGCGGGGCAGAAATGATAAGGAAGATTTTTTGCTGGCAAAAGAGCTTTTAGGCGACAAAAAAGAGCGTGCCGAACACATAATGTTGGTTGATTTAGGAAGAAACGATTTAGGCAGGGTAGCTAAAGAAGGAAGTGTGGAGGTGCCTGTTTTCATGGATGTTGAGAAATTTTCTCATGTCATGCATATAGTCAGCGAAGTTAAGGCTTTATTGAGTCGCGGGCAGGATACTTTCAGCGCCCTTAAAGCGTGTTTTCCCGCCGGAACGGTTAGCGGCGCGCCTAAAGTAAGAGCTATGCAGATAATCAATCAATTGGAGCCCGATAAACGGGGTATTTATGCCGGATGCATAGGATATTTTTCCTTCACAAAGTCACTCGATACTTGTATAATAATCCGTACTATTATTTTTAAGGATAATAAAGCCTATATTCAGGCCGGAGCCGGTATTGTTGCCGATTCCAAACCATTAGCAGAGTATCAGGAAACCGTAAATAAAGCTTTTGCTCAGATGGCGGCATTGGAGCTTGCTATCGGTTGAGAATATTACGGGAGGTAGTAATGAATAACAAAATAAAAGGAATTATTGTCATAACATTGGTTCTGGGGGTTATTGCTTCTCCGGTATATGCAGGCGAGTACAACCCTTTAAGAAAATTATCAAGAGGGTTTGTTAATTTTACAGTGGGTATTATTGAGGTACCGCGCCAGATAGTTAAAGTTACCGAAAAATCAGGCGATATCGCGGGTATTTCCTATGGACTCCTGAAAGGCTTTGCCTGTTGGATAGGCAGGACTATTGTAGGGGCTTATGAGGTAGGTACGTTTGTTTTGCCTTCTTACCGTGCTCTTATTGAGCCGGAATTCATTTTTGAAGAGGAAAAAGAAATCCGCTGTTTTTAATAGAAAAAAATTATTCTCCTTCGCCAAATACCCCACGGCTTGCCATGGGGATGAAAGCGCGGAGAATAATCCTACGAAGCCATACTTCTATGAATTTCTTCCATGAGGCGTAGTAGGATATATCTAGGTTTGGCTTCGGAGAAATGAACTGGATACCCCGTGGCTTGGCCTACTCCGCCGAAGTAGCTTCGGCTACGAAGGCCGGGCCACGGGGGGGTAGTAAGGATTTCATTTTTGTGGTAAAATCGCATATAAAATACCGATACTGATATTGCGGTTTATGTTAATCTAAACTTTAAAAGTAAATAGTTATAGCGTAAGGGAGAAAGAACATGCTGAAGATTCGTTTACAGAAACCGGGGAAATCCGTAAAAAGACGATATCATTGGAAAATAGTTGTAATGGAGTCATCACGTCCCCGGGATTCAAGCTTTGTGGAGCAGATTGGGCATTATGATCCGTCACGAAAAATTCTGAAGATTGATCTGGAAAAATATAAAGTTTGGCTTAGTAAAGGAGCAAAACCCACGGAGACGGTAGCTTCTTTGGCCAAAAGATATAAAAAATCCCCAAACACAGATTAACGCAGAAAGTGCTCGATTCTAGATACTAGATTCTCGATGCTCGTTTTCTAAATTTTTTATATCCAATATTTAGTATCGAGGATCAAGGATCGGGCATCGAGTATGCCTGCGGTCATCTGCGCTAAAAAGAAAAAGGAGTATATTATGCAGTCCAACCCTACACAAGCATTAATACAGCAATTAGGTCTTTTTGTGCCGTTGCTGATTATTTTTTATTTTTTTATAATAA
>DAOVKQ010000013.1 GCA_030631705.1 Candidatus Omnitrophota bacterium
GACGCGTTTACGAATGCGTTCGCGCTCCAGGAGACAGTTATAATTATCAGGATAATGGCGCAAGTAACAACAAGAGCCGCTCTAATAAGATATTTGTGTAAGTAATTTCCCATTTATATGGAATTCTACCTTATCGATACAATAAGTAACTTTGTAGGTTTTAGACAGCGGTGAGGTATATTTGTGTTCTTTCGCGTCCCGGAATAAAAGGCTAAGCTGCTGCATTGATACTATAGCGTGTTTTAGTTCTTTTTGTAGTTTTTCGTTTTTTTCTCTTTTGGCTATTTTAAAAAGATAAGCAAGGGCAAACGGCTTTGCCTTTGCCTTTGGATAATCATTAATAAATTTGTTAAAGCTGCTTGCCGTGTCACGATAGTCGGATATTGAGAAATAATATTCTCCCATAGCAAATAAACAATTTTCCCGGTATTTTGATTGGGGAAACGCGCATATAATCTTGCGGAAATGCATAAAAGCAAAGTCCGGGCTGTTGGCTTTTATCTCTTGAATTGCCTGGCGGTATAGAAGTTTATCTTCTTGTGAATATATTTTAACAGGAAGCAGTAAGGCAATAGATAGTATTATGAGGGAACTTTTGATTCTTATGCTATTCATTAGTTTATTATATCAAAAAAAGCATAAGCCAAGAAGAAAAATGCTTAGCCGGGGATTTTTATTTTTATATTGCAACAAACAGGGATATAGGATAAAATATTTCCAATCCAGACCGGCAATGAAATATATTTTAGGTATTGATTGGGGCGGTACATACATAAAATCGGGCTTAGTTGATGATAAAGGGAAGATTGTTTCAAAGGAAGTGTTCGCATCGACCGGGCTTAAGAAAAGAGATATTTTTGTAGGCAAATTACATTCTTTGGTTTCTGCCTTAGGCGGCAAAATTAAAGCAGTAGGGATAGGCGCTCCGGGGATAATTAATTCTAAAGACGGTTTTATCTATTATCTTCCCAATGTCCCGGGCTGGGAAAATTATCCCTTAAAAAAAGTTTTACGGCAAAAACTAAAATTACCGGTATTCATCGATAACGATGCCAATATATTTGCTTTAGCCGAAGCCCGGCTGGGAGCGGCAAAAGATGTTGAGAGAGCGATATTTTTAACTTTAGGTACTGGCCTCGGAGGAGCAGTTATTTTAAACGGTAAGATTTTAGAAGGAGAAACTAGCGCTTCCGAATTAGGGCATGTGCCTATAGATTTAAAAGGTAAGCGCTGCAACTGCGGGGGCAGGGGCTGTATCGAGACTTTTGTGGGAAATAAATATTTGCTGGATAGATACAATAAGTTAAAAAAGCAAAAGACCAGGATTAAGGAAGTCTCCCATATTTTTAAAAAAGCATTAACAGGCGAGAGAGAGGCTTTAATGGTCTGGAGAGAATTTTCGAAAGCTCTGGGGATGTTTCTTTCGGGTATGATTAATGTTTTTAATCCTCAAATTATAATCTTTGGCGGAGGCGTGTCGGGAGCGTTTAAAGTATTTAAGCCTTTAGTCACGCAACAGATACACGAGCAGGCAATGTGGCCGCAGGTTAAAGGTTTAAAGCTTGTAAAAGCAAAGTTAAAAGATGCCGGCATTGTAGGCGCCGCTATTTTAGCAAAAGAAAATCTCTGACACCAAAGAAAGGGAATATTCGTGAAACTATTTATTGATACGGCTAATATTGATGAGATTAAGAAAGCTCATTCCTATGGTGTACTTGACGGCGTAACCACTAACCCTACCTTATTATCTAAAGAAAAGAATGATCCCGTATCACAATTAAAGAAGATATGCGAAGTGGTAAAAGGCCCGGTTAGCGCCGAGGTTATGTCTCAACACGCGGAAGGTATGGTTAAAGAGGCTAAGCCCCTGGCAGAAATTTCTCCCAATATTGTGATAAAAATTCCCTGTACTATTGAAGGGTTAATGGCCGCGAAAGAACTTACTTCTTTGGGCGTAAAAACTAACCTTACTTTATGCTTTTCTTCCTCCCAGGCTCTTCTTGTCGCGAAAGCGGGCGCCGCGTTTGTTTCTCCTTTTGTAGGAAGGTTAGACGATATATCTACGGAAGGGATGGATTTGGTTAGTGATATAAAATTGATTTATTCAAATTACAGTATATCTACGGAGATTATTGTCGCCTCCATCCGTCACCCGATACATTTTTTAGAATCTGCCCGTATAGGGGCCGATATAGCGACCGTTCCGTTTTCAGTGATAGAGAAACTGATGAAACATCCGTTAACCGATATAGGAATAAAAAGGTTTGTTGATGATTGGGATAGATTAAACAAGGAGTTGAATAATTGAAAAAATTTATTTTCCCTATCTTTAATTTTACGTTTTACATTTTACGTTTTATATTTTTGACTGGTTTTCTGTGGACTGTAGGCTGTGGACTATGGACTACTCAAGCGTCCGCTCAGGAAAAGATAATTCCCGTAATAGTTGACGGAGACGAAGTCGTATATGCCAGGGAAGAAGGCCTTATAACCGCTCATGGTAATGTAGTCATGAAGCATGAAGGCGTGATTATGGAGTGTGATGAGGCAGTGTATGAGGTAGCTAAGAGGTTAGCCCGTGCCAAAGGAAATGTTAAGATAATAAAAGATAGCGGCGTATTAACCGGAAGTGAAGCTATCTATGATTTTGCCGCCCAAACCGCGGAAATCACTAACATGAGAATTTCTTCGTCCCCTATCTATGGAGCGGCGCCTTATGGAGAGAAAATATCCGATGATGAATATAAGCTGCGTAAAGGTTTTTTTACCACCTGTGATTTAAAGGATCCCCATTATAGAATGGTAGCCAAGACTATTACTATTTATCCCGGTGATAGGGTTGTCGCGAGAAATATGGTTTTAAAGGTAGGCAAAACGCCTGTCTTCTATATACCTTATTACTCTCATTCCTTAAAAGATAAGCATTCGCCGGTTGAGGTTATGCCCGGTAAAGGCAAATATTGGGGATATTATCTGTTAACCAGCTGGCGTTATCATCTTAATGATAACAAAAAGGGAAGAATCCATTTGGACTCGTATGAAAAAAGAGGTATAGGAACAGGCATTACCTATAAAGTGACTACCGAGAATAAAGCCAAGGCATTATTTAATTTTTATCGTATTGAGGATACGCTTTATAAAGACCTTGACCATGATCCATGCACTCTTGAAAATTTTAATGATATGTACCCTGAAAGGGATTCAACGGCCAAGTATATTGAAGATGACCGTTACCGGTTGGAATTTTCTTATGAATGGGATCCGCTTGATAATTTATCGATTAAGGGAGAATTCCATAAGTTTTCCGATCAGTATTTTATGAAGGATTTTTTTGAACATGATTACGAAAAAAATGCTTCGCCGTTATCATATATCTTAACCGATTACGCGTTTAGCAATTCTTCTTTATCGATGTTGATACAGAGAAGGGCAAACCGGTTTTTTTCATCGACAGAATATGCCCCCAAGCTCGAATATGATTTCTATGAACAGCGCTTGGGAAAGTCACCTATTTATCTTGAATCTAAAACTATATTGTCTAATGCCATAACAAAGACAGCAAGTTCTCACGAAGATAAAGATAGTGTAAGGTTATATAGCCATAATAAATTCAGCTATCCGGCGAGGATGGCCTGGCTGCGGTTTACGCCTTATGTGGGTTTGCACAGCTCTTTCTATACCAAAAATACATCCGGCGATGAGAATATTACCCGTCAGGTGTTCGAGTCCGGCATTGACATCAATACCAAGTTATATAAATATTTTGACGGAGGCTGCAGCCTGTTTGGCGAAAGAATAGAGGCGTGGCGGCATGTGTTAACACCTTCGATCAGCTATGGTTATATACACCGGCCTACGACAGCAAGCGCCAATCTTGTTGAGTCCGATGGTTTAACCAGGACTGAGGATATAACTTTTAAATTAGAGAATTACTTACAGGCAAAGAATGAGAAAAAAACATGGAATTACATTTATTTCGCGCCTTATGTAGTATATAAGGTAAACCAGGAAGGAAAAGGGAGTTATTTTAATAATATAGCCGCTAATTTAGAGGTTGATCCTAAAGAAAATGTTTCCTTTGATGCCAGTACTAATTATGATGTTCTTATCCGGAGAATTTCTTCATTCAACGCTGATTTTGAATTCCGAAACGGACAGGAGATTGAAGATGACCAGTGGTTCAATGAACCTAAGGGCGGAAGGTATGCCGTTGCTTTAGGGCATAGATATAGCCGTACCAGCAGTACTCAGGGGACAGTGCATTTAAAATATCAGCTTACTCCCAGGATTCAGTTAAAGAACTACTTTCGATATGAGTATAATACCGGTGATCTTCAAGAGCAGGAACATGGCCTGAGGGTCGATTTGCATTGCTGGTGGATGGATTTCAGTTTCGATATTGATAATCAAAAGCAAGGGGTTAAGGATGTTGCTTTCCGTATTGTTTTTACTCTGAAAGCATTTCCGAAGAGAGTTCATTTTGGCTACGGCCATGAATATAAAGGGATAGGCGATCGGATATAGCATCAGTATTTCAAAGAAGTATTATCATAGAGAGTGACAATGAAAGAAAGATATTCCATTTGTGTTGTCGGGGCGGGCCACGTTGGCCTGGTTGCGGCTGTTTGTTTTGCCGAGTTAGGGAATAATGTATTGTGCGTGGATAATGATAAAAAAAGGATAGAGGATTTAACAAAGACTATACTTCCTTTTTTTGAACCGGAACTCGAAGAGTTGTTGAAAAAGAATGTAAAGAAGAAATTACGCTTTAGCCATAATCTCGCGGAAGCGATAAAGAAATCAGATGTTATTTTTGTTGCCGTAGGAACTCCTCCTTATGAAGACGGTTCAGCCGACCTTACTTCTATTGAAAATGTTGCCCGGCTTGTGGCAAAGAATTTAAATGGATATAAATTGATTGTAAGTAAATCAACTGTTCCCGTCCACACAGGGAATAAGATAAAAGAAACCATCTTACGGTACAGAAATAATCATACTAATTTTGATGTCGCGTCAAATCCTGAATTCTTGAGAGAAGGAAAGGCTATCTATGATTTCTTCTATCCCGATAGAATCGTTATTGGCACGGATTCAAGCAAGGCAGAAAATATTTTAAAAAGCATATATTCTTCAATAAAAGCGCCAATCATAGTTACTGATATAAATACGGCGGAATTGATAAAACATGCTTCTAATTCTTTCCTGGCGACCAAGATTTCTTTTATAAACGCGGTATCGAAAATATGTGATTTAGCCGGAGCTGACATAAGTAAAGTGGCTCTTGCCATGGGCTTGGATAAAAGAATCGGCAAAGATTTCTTAAACGCCGGGATCGGTTATGGCGGATTTTGTTTTCCAAAAGACCTGGAGGCTTTTGTATGGCTATCGAAAAAATTAGGTTATGACTTTGAATTACTTAAAGAGGTAAAAAGAATCAATGAACAACAAAAGTCTAATTTTGTGAATAAAATTAAAGATAGCATGTGGATTATTAAAAGTAAGAGAATCGCGGTTTTAGGTTTGTCTTTTAAACCGGATACTGACGATATGCGCTTTGCTCCCTCTGTCGATATTGTCAATAGTTTTATAAAAGAAGGCGCGATTCTTAATTTATATGACCCCGAAAGTATAAAAGAAGCAAAAAAGATATTTTCTTCCAAGGGTAAGAGTTCCTTAGTAAAAAAAGGGCAACAGGTAAAATTTTGTAAAGATATTTATAGCGCGGTAAAAGACTGTGACTGCGTCTGTTTCCTTACCGAATGGAAACAGTTTAGAAAAATAGACTTTAAGAAAGTAAAGAAATTAATGCGGATTCCTTTTGTCGCCGACGGCAGGAATATGTTTGATAAAGTAAAACTGGAAGCATTAGGATACAGCTATATAGGGATAGGGAGATAGTAGAGAGCAAGGTGTCATTCCCGCGGAAGCGGGAATCCAGAATCAAAAGGTGTCATTCCCGCGGAAGCGGGAATCCAGTATTGTAAAAAAATATGAATAACTACGAGGTATTAAAACAAAAGATTAAGAACAAGAAGGCCAAGATTTGCGTTATGGGCTTAGGCTATGTAGGACTTCCTTTAGCAGTGGCTTTCGCGAGGAAAGGTTTTTTTGTCTATGGACTTGATACAAACTCTTCGCGTATAAAAAAACTGCATAAAGGAGATAAGTATATTTTGGACGTAGACTCGCGTGAAACATCAACCTTAATTAAAAACAAGAGATTTTTTCCTACAAAGGATGATAACTGTTTAACTGAATCCGATGCAATTATCATTTGTGTTCCTACGCCTTTAAGGAGAGTTAAGATTCCCGATATTTCATATGTAGTAAAAGCAAGCAAGGTAATCGCGAAGAAGTTAAAAAAAGGAACGTTAGTGGTTTTAGAAAGCACTTCTTATCCTACTACAACCAGTGAGGTTGTTTTACCCAGTTTAAAGAAATCAGGCCTTAAAGAAGGCAAAGATTATTTTCTTTGTTTTTCTCCCGAACGGGTTAATCCCGGCGATAAGAAATTTCCCATTACTAAAATACCTAAAGTCGTGGGAGGAATTTCAAGTAAGTCAGGAAGCTTGGCAAAAGAGTTGTATTCAAAGATTATAAAGAAAATATTTGTTGCTTCAAGCGCGGAAGTAGCCGAAATGTCAAAATTGCTGGAGAATACATTTAGATTGGTTAATATTGCTTTAGCAAATGAATTCGCGATTGTTTGCAATAAATTAGGTGTAAGTATATGGGAAGTAATCGAAGCGGCGAAAACAAAACCATTTGGATTTATGCCCTTTTATCCCGGGCCGGGTGTTGGTGGGCATTGTTTGCCATGCGACCCGGTATATCTATCCTGGAAGGCAAAAAAAATGGGATTCAAAACCAAAATGATAGATTTAGCTTCTTACATGAATCATTTTGTGCCTAAATATATAGTTAAAAGAATAGAAGAATCGTTGGAAGCAAGGAAGATACCTATAAAACAGGCAAGAATCTTAATAGTGGGTGTAACTTATAAAAAGGATGTTAAAGATTTACGGGAATCGCCCGCTTTAGACATAATTGCAGAACTAAGAAAACAAAAAGCAAAAGTTGATTATTTTGATCCGTTAATTCCTTATCTTAAAATTGACGGAATTGATTTAAAAAGAGTATTATTAACAAAGAGTAACCTCGCCCGCTATGATTGTGTGGTTTTGGTAACCGATCATTCCGCCTTAGATTATGAAATGATAAGATTAAACAGTAAGATTATTTTTGATACGCGGAATATATATAAGAAGAGTTATTCTAATATAATAGGACTTTGATTCATTTAATGTATACCCGGGTAAGATTAGAGGATTTACAATGGGCGTTTTGTTAGAAGGTAAAAAAATATTAGTTACCGGCGGCTGCGGTTTTATAGGGTCGCATATTGTAGACAGATTGGTAGAGAAACAAGCGCGGGTAGTTGTTTTAGATGATTTATCAAGCGGAAAGCTGGAGAATATCGAACAGAGTAAAGAAAAAGTAGAATTTATTGAAGGTGATATAAGAGACGAGAAGGCTTTAGATAAAGCTTTGGAAGGGGTTGATTGCGTTTGCCATCAGGCGGCATGGCGAAGTGTTCCCAAATCAGTTAGTAGGCCGTGGGAATATAATGAAGTTAATGTTGGGGGGACGCTGAAGGTTTTTATTAAAGCGAGGGAAAAAGGAATAAAGAAAATTGTATGTGCTTCTTCAAGTTCTGCCTATGGGGAAAGAGAAGATTTTCCCGAAAAAGAGTCTGATGTGGCAAAGCCTATTTCTCCTTACGCGGCGACGAAATTCATTGTTGAACAGTATTCTTATGTTTTCAGCAAAATGTATGGTATGGAAATTGTGAATTTAAGGTATTTTAATGTATACGGGCCCAGGCAGTCTTTAGACGATGAATATGCTGTTGTTGTGCCGAAATTCATAAATTGTTTACTTAAAAAGGAAAGTCCTCCGATATATGGAGACGGAGAACAAGAGAGAGATTTTACCTATATTGATAATGTTGTGGATATAAACCTTGATTGCTTAAGGCAAGATGGCGTTGGGCCCCAAGTATTTAATGTTGCCCTGGGCAGGCCTAATTCAGTCAATAAGTTGTTTTGCGATTTAAAAGAAATCATCGGCAGCCAACTCGAGCCCAATTATTGTGCGGTTCGGCTTGGAGACGTAAAAAAAACTCATGCCGATATTTCAAAAGCAAAAGAACTGTTAGGCTGGCAGCCTAAAGTAGATTTTTATGAAGGCCTGAAACGCACGGTAGAATGGTTTAAAAATAGTATTGAGTCGTGAGTATTGAGTATCGAGTTATGTAAAATAAAATGGGAAGCATAAAAAGTTTTAGAGATTTAAAAATATGGAAAGAAGGAATAGAATTAGTTAAGAAAATTTATCTGCTAACAAAAGAATTTCCCAAAGAAGAGCAATATGGCCTTAGCTCTCAGATGAGAAGAGCTTCTGTATCTATTCCTTCTAATGTTGCAGAAGGGTTTAGAAGAAAATATAATAAAGAATATAAACAATTCCTTAATATAGCTTTGGGTTCTTGCGCAGAGCTTGAGACACAGATAGTAATTGCGCAAGAATTAAAATATATAAAGGATGGGCAAGCGAAAGATATTATTGAGTTAATTTATTATATTTGCCGGATGATTGTTAGTTTGAAAAAGAAACTTTAAGACTACATACTCAATACTCGATACTATATACTAATATTATGAATATCCTAATCACAGGCGGGGCGCGCTTTATTGGTTCGCATTTATGCCGGAAGTTACTTGAAGGAGGAAATTCAGTAATCTGCGTGGACAATTTTATTACTGGTTTTCGAAAGAACATTGAAGAATTAAAAAATAACCCAAGTTTTAAATTAATCGAGCAGGATATATCAAATCCCCTGCATATAGAAGAAGATTTAGATTGGGTTTTTCA
>DAOVKQ010000029.1 GCA_030631705.1 Candidatus Omnitrophota bacterium
TTAATTCCTTTTTTACTTAAACTTCCAGCATTATAACAATAATTCTATCTCCTGGCCAAAATAGTCCAGCTTCACCTTTCCGGGGAGTATTTGTTTCAGCTCTATTCCATCAATCCGTTCACCCGGTGAAAGAAAATAGGTCTGACCGGTCTTGATATCTTCAATTATCGCCTGGGGATTAACCCCGGCAATGATTCCCTGCAGCTTAAGCTTAAGAGTTGCCTTCTTGAAAGCTGAAGAAGACAATGCCCGCTTATTTTTAGAGCTAACAGCTGCAAAGATATTCCTTGATTTTGCAGGCTGGCTATAATCGGAAACCGGCCGAAATAAGGCCATCGAAGATATTTCTGGAGTCCAACTTTTTTCTCCAAGCATTAAGGTTTTTTCTTCGATTCTACCGGAATTCATAATCAAAAAATCTCCTACCAAATAAATAACTAAAATTAAAGAAATTGTCCAAAGAATCTGGCTAACCAGATTAAAAGAAAAAAACTTCCGAATTTCTCTTAGATTAAGCCTTCCGAATAGAAAAAAATCCTTTTGCGGCTTTGCTTTCGAAAAAGGAACTTTTTGGACTATTATTTCCGATTGAGGAACGTCAATGCCGTTTGCTATTTCCTCACCTTCTTTCGAGGATTTCTTATGCGTTCCGCCAATAAGCGGTAATAATTCTTCTTCAGGGGTAATATTTTCCATTTTCAAATCCGCTATTTTTTTACTCTTTCCAGACTACTTCGCGATGTTTCTCCATAGGTAAGGAAAGTAAAGTTTGTTTCTTTTCTGATAAGTGTCTGAATCATATCTCTATCCACTAAATTACGTTGTTTCATTACAATTGACTCTAACGCGTTATGGCATAATGCGGCAATTCCGCGGGGATAACCCTGAGTGTAAGAATAGATTAATTTAACAGCTTCGTCGGTAAAAAGCATCCTTCCGGAGTTAAATCCTGCTTGGGCCAGACGAAATTCAATCATTTCTCTGGTTTCCCGCGCATCTAGGGGATTAACAGTATATTTTAAGCTAATGCGGTCCAAAAAATTCCTTATCTTTGTTATCCGGGGCAAAATCTCCATTTGAGCCATAATTACCACTTGCAAAAGCTTGCATTCATTACTCTCATAATTTAACAGCGTACGTAAAACCTCTAAAAAAGAAGGGACAAGTTTCTGCCCTTCGTCAATTAGCAAAACAATAGTCTTGTTTTTCTCAACGCCATTTTTAAATAAGAATTTTTCCAAAGCTTCCTTATAATCCAAAACAGACCTGAAGGGCGGGGTTATTTCCATCATTCTCACAAGTGCCGAAAGAAATTGAAATTCTGAACTATAGGCAGGGTCGCAAATCATGTAAAAAAGAAAGTCTTCCTCTCCAGCAAAATTCTGAAGTAACGCCCGGCTCAAAGTAGTTTTGCCTGTGCCAACATCGCCTAAAATCAGGCTTAAGCCCTGCCGCAGTCTGATAGCAATTTCTAATCTTTGAATAGCCGCATTATGCGCGGTAGAACGATAAAAAAAAGAAGGGTCAGGGCTGGCAGAAAAAGGCTCTCTTTCTAAATTTAGCAGTTTATAGTAGCTCATCGATTTAATATTACCTGAATTTCTCTAATGGGCTTATTTTGCTTGCGCAGCTTGCGAATCTTTGCCAGCCGGCGTAAAGTAGAATTATCAAAATAGCGAAAGTTCGTTTCCGGGCTTCGGCCCACTTCTTTAATCAGACCGATCTTAAGATAATATTTTATCGTATAAACAGATTGCCCGGAAATTTGCGCTACGTCTTTAAGCAAAAACGTCCTTCTCATCATTATAACCAGTGCACCTAAATTTATCTTGATCCAGAAACTACTCTCTACTTAGAGAGTAGTTTACTACGATAACGCAATACTGTCAAGCCTTTTTGGTAGTTATGTTTGCGGGAATGGGAAAAAAATAGTTACAATTGGCAGTTCAATCAGCAATGGAAACCTTAGTGATTAACATACGAGCCTTTAATAGAGAGGCGTTTTTACCCTGAGGAGCTATCTTTAACCTCTCTACTCTAATTAGCTGAACGGATTGGTGCAGACTATAAATAAATTCAATATACTTTTCCATAGCAGCTCTACAATTCATCTCCAAAGAATATTTCTTGTAAAACAATAACTTTTTTGCCGGGCTAGGCTTAATATTGGTAATATGCACAGAGGTCTCTTGAGCAATTTTTTCAACCTCATTTAATAAAGCGGCCATCTCCTCTTCATCTGAAACCTCAAGATCTTTTTGTTGAATGTATTTATCATACTTTAAATAAACATTATTTACGCTATCCCTTTGTTGAATATACCTCAAATTTCTTTTTAAAGTTATCTCCTTGTCTGAAATTTCATAATCAAACCGCTTCCATTCCGCAAATAACACTTTATATACAAAATTATAAAGTAAACTTAGAAAAATAACTCCTGCCACAACACATATTAAAGACTTTTCTCTTTTAGATAAATTTACTAAAAACAATTTATTTCTCCAAAGTGCATTGAATCCTAAAATCGGTAGTATGACGTATTTTTACTTTCTCCCCGCTTACATATTTCACCTGTACATTTTTAAAATAAGCTGAATTCTCTAAGGTATTAACAAATTCAAAAATTTTGGACATGCTTGCAGAAACCCCCCGAAAACTTATCTTTACATCCTCTTTATCGTCTTCAATAAAATTAAAATTAGAAAGATACATATCTTTAGGAACGAGCACATGAAGCTGGCGTAAAACACCGATAACTGAACCCTCAATTTTGCGCCGGGCTCTAATCAATTCAATCTTCTTAAGCATACTTTCCGTGTTCATAGCTGATGCGACAGTATGCTTAATTCCCTTATTTAAGTAAGACAAGTATAACTTCTTATCATGGATTTTCTTGATAAAAATAAACAAAACTAATAGAATAATGCCCGCCAAAAGAGCAATGATTTTATATGTTCTCTTTTTTCTCCATTTAAGTTCCTGTTTTTCCTGTATGACCGGCGGCAAAAGATTTAATTTCCGCATCCCTCTTACATCAAGTACTGACCCCAATACCCTTAGCAGCGAAAATTCAGATTCGTATGTCCCGAGAGAGATTGCTTTTTGATAATTTAAATTCCTTAGCGCTGCCACCGTCTGGCAGGGTAGATTAAAACTCTGCGCTAAAAAACTCCTTAGACCTTCTGTTACTTCACCAGCCTGACTAATAAGGATTTTTTCGACCTTTTTTGCCTTCTCCTGCTTATTATATCCTTCAAGTGTCCGCCTAATCTCTTTGGCTAACCGGTCCCTTGAATCGGCCCGCTCCTGTAACTGGACAGTTTCCAGTTTTAAACCCCTGGTAAAGGCCAAATGGGAATTACAAAATATGACGATATCAGTATTATCATTATCAATATCGATAAAAATTAAAGAGCCTTCTGATTCCTCCTGCCTAAAAGCTGCGCGATACCAATTGAGAATAGCCTCAGTGCTAAAAGTTATCCGTTCCAGCCTAAGGTTTGCTTTCTTAAAAATATCCAAATAAGTGTTAATTACATCAAGATGAGCAATTATCAGCGCTGCCTTTGTGTAACCGCCTTTAGTCTGTTCGGTTACTAAATAGTCGCTGACTATTTCTTCTTTGGAAAACGGCAGCTCTTTAACTGATTGAAGCTTAATCATCGCCTCGACCTCTTTTTCGTTTACGGTAGGAAAGCGTAAAAACCTCGCAGTAAGTTTATAGCGGGGAATACAAACAGTCAAATTCCCTACCTGGCCCTTAAGTTCATCAATAATACTCTTCAAGGTTTCAGCAATATCATCCTGCGACTGAGAGGCTGACTTCTTCACTATAAGTTTAACTATTTTTCTTGACCCCTTAAAATCCTGCGCCTGAGCTAATTTTACATAACCAGCCTCAATCTCCAACCCGGTAAATAGCATTCTATCTGTTAAGGGCACCCTAAACATAAATTAATTTAGCCTTCTAATCTTTCGCCTGTAATTCAACACAACCATTCATGCCTGAGCATTTCCCAGCGAAACTCTTACAAAAATATCTATAACTAAAGAAAAACCTAAATAGGAGGTTAAACCATACATAATCATACACTATGGGAACAATTATTGCAAATGTGGAATGAAAGGGTTAACCCCGGGTTAAGAAAAGTTCCGGGCAGCGAGAATCAGCCTTATTGAAAATGAAACCGCTAAAAAGATAAGAATCGAAAAAAAGACATTTATGCCGAAAACAAGAAAAACTCCGCCTATTCCCCACAAAAGAACTACTAAATAAATATCAAACAGAACCGGTTTTATTCTTTTCCCCGAAGAGAGTAGATGCAGGAATATATGGTCATTGCTTTTTCTTAACGGCACTATACCTTTTTTGACCCGGACAATAATAAGATAAGCGGTATCTATCAACGGAAAAGCTAAAATGACTAAGGGAATAAGAACCGAAAAAGGGTTATCTAAAGTTGCGTAGTCCCCGTGCATACTTAGAGTGGCAAACAGAAATCCCAGGAAATGACTTCCTGAATTACCCATTAATATCTTCGCCGGAGGAAAATTAACAATTAAAAAAGAAAATAATGCCCCGCAAAGCCCGGCAAATATCCCCGCCAGAAGAAAACTCCCGTTTATGAACAGAACGGCAAAAAACGACAAACCGATTATCAACGACACCCCCCCACAAAGCCCGTCACCAATATCTAAAAGGTTAAACACATTAGTAACTCCCATTATCCACAAAAAAGATATCAAATAATTCATCCAATACGGAAGAAAATATATCTGTATTGACTTTCCGTTAATAAGAAAAATGGTTATGAGGCTTATCTGAATAAATACTTTCTTATAAAGGGAAAGTTCATTGAAATCATCGAGCAGTCCGGTAACAAAAATAACTAAAGAAAAAATTAAAATATGTGTTAATTCAAAGAGTGACAACATGTTTTCATAAATAGAGAAATACAATAATCCCAGCACGAAAGATAATAATAAGCCTACGCCGCCAAGAATGGGTATATTGTCCTTATTTCTAAAAACAGATTTTTTAGAGGATAATACTTTCAACGCCCTTAATAAAATATAGCCTGAGATAAACGCTACCAGAAAAACGGTTAAATAAGTCTTCATCCGGTTAAAAGCTCCTGATAAATTCTTTCGGTTTGACTCACCATTCTTTCATCCGACCAATATGTTAAATTCAGCTTTTCTCTCGCGGCTATAACCTTTTCACTCCACTGTCCATAACCATCCAGTACTGTGAGAACCGCATCAGCTATGGCTTTTGCGTCTTTACACTTAAAGATAATACCGTTATTATAATTGTCCAGAATATCCGAAACGCCCTCCGTATCCGTAACAACCGCCGGCACGCCGGACATCACCGCCTCAATTACTGCCAAAGGCAACCCTTCCCACAGAGAGGTAATGACCAAAACAGATGTGCGGGAAAAAAGCCCGGACACATCGCCTATCCAGCCACCCAAAGAGACATGCTCTGTTAATTCTCGTTTGGAAATTTGCCGGCTAATACTTTTACGCAAAGGGCCGTCACCTACGATAGAGAATTTTATATCCGTCCTTTTATCCAAAATCAGCCTTACCGCCTCCAAAAAATAAATTAAGCCTTTCTGGGGTTTCAAGCAAGATATATTCGTTACCAAATTAGCAGGAGGAAAATTAGATTTTCTTTTCAAAAAAACACTTTCTACCCAGTTTATATCTACCCCGTAGTGTATTATAGCAAACTTGTCGGGAGAACTAATTATTTTTTTGATACCTTTACGTAAATCCGCGTATGAGACAACAATTATTTTTTTTGTAATACTCACCGTAATCTTTTCTAAAAAAATATACAGGCAATACAACAACGGATTCATAAACCTATGGAAAGGCCAGCCGTGAACCGTATAAACAACATTCTTTACACCGGCTAAATGGGCCGCCCATCTTCCTAAAATAGATGCTTTAGGCGAATGGGTATGAACTATATCAAATTTATTTTTTCTGATATAAAAATATAACTTTAAAAAGGTAATTAAATCACTTAAAGGGCTGATATTCCTCACCAGCTGAGGGATAAATTTTATATGCAAAAAAGGAACTTTAGAAAATTCCTTTTTAAGATAACCGCAGCTGCCCGCGCATAAATATACCGAGTACCTTTGGGAATCTAAACCTTTTATAATTGAAAGCAGCTGTTTCTGTGCTCCTCCCAATTCTAAATGAGTGATTACAAAAAGAATCCTTTTTTTCATTGTCCGATTATGGCGTTGTTGCACCAGCGCCTGATTGCAATGATTGAAAACATTAATAATTTTAATCTCTGGAATCAGGGACTGTTACGTTTTGCAACAATCCCATTATACCGGCAATTTTATCTTTATAAGCCTTAAAACAGAGAGCATCGGGGATATAAAGCTTATTTGCGCCCTTAAACGTCCCGTCTTCAGGCCCCCGAAGCGCTTTTAATATTCCCTCAATAGTAAAATCCTCTCCTGAGCCGAATATTTTGTAAACTTCCTTTAATCCGCCGCTCCTCGGGTAAAAAACCTTTTTACCGAAAGCAAGCGCTTCCGCCACAGCTATACCAAACGGCTCTTTTCGCTTAAAAGGAAATACACAGATATCAGCCGCACAAATAACCTTGCTGATATCTTCAACGTAACCCAGAAAAAAAACGTTCTTAAGCTCTTCTTCCCTGATTATTTTTTCTATGTTCCTTTTGTACAGTCTGCTTCTTAAATTATTAACTGAAATACCTCCGGCAATAACTAAAAATAAATTTTTAGTTTTTTTAAAAGTATTTTTGATATCCCGTATGAATTCATATTGGCCTTTTGAAGGATGAATACGGGAAATTAAAGCAATAACTGTTGAACTAGGGGGTAAATTTAACTCTTCTTTTGCGCTAAAAGAACCATATATTTTATAATCATTTTCATCCAGAGGCTCGTAGCTCACTGTTGCTTTATCACTTAAAGAAAGTTCATTTTTAATAGCTTCTGACTGGCATATTATTGTATCGCAGAACCTTTCAGCATATCTGCCTAAAGTTTTATTTAATAATCCCTGCGGAAAAAACTCCCTTATAAACCAAACATTTTTTCTTCCGGAAAGCTTGGCCACAATTGCGGGAAAAATTAAAAGAAGGCTGTTTGAGCAAATTATATCTATTTTTTTAAAAATAACATAAAAGAAAAAATAAACAATGTTTAAAATTAAAAGAGGGATAAA
>DAOVKQ010000095.1 GCA_030631705.1 Candidatus Omnitrophota bacterium
ATCAGCAGCTACTTTTATAGAGGAATTATCTGAACTCCCAAAATCAACAGTCTCCTTGTCTAGGGGACCCTCAAAGCTATCAACCAACACCTCCCTGGGGATGTTGGAACAGCCTGAAAATAAAAAAACTAATATTACGATGAGAAAAAAACATACACCCTTCATAATAAACCCTCTCCCGCTCTCTCTGTCATTATCCGGCTTGACCGGATAATCCAGTAATTCTGGATTCCCGCTTCCGCGGGAATGACACTTTGAGACTGTTTCTCCCGCTTCCGCGGGAATGACACCTTTCCCCCACTAATTAGAAATCTACATAACTATTATATAGATAAACCAGTTAAGGGTAAATAGATTTATAACAATGCGAGTCAATTCGATCAAGTATTCATTTTTGACACATCAACAATATTTTGAGATAATGTAAAGAAATGAACTGTACGCACACCATTAATACATACTATGGATAACGAAGAGGCTTATTTTGATTTCCAGGAAAAAACAGAACTGCCCGAAAAACATGATTTCGCTAATCTAAAACAATGTCCTCACTGCCACAAACCCATACCTCAGGATTCTACAATGTGTTTATACTGCGGAGAAACGGTTTATTTCAGTGAAAATAAGCCAAACTGGATAAAATGGGTCGCGATTCTGGTAATAATAGCTTTCCTTGCCCTGATATTATTCTAGGTTCTTTCTTATTTAGGTTGATTGAAAGAACCTGATTACAGCGATTAAAAACCCGATTACAGCGATATACTAATAGAAATTAATCTCTGTAATCTTTTTTAATCTTTTAATCAGAGAGCTCTGGAGCTAATTAGACTTTTTCAGAGTTCTCTTAGATAAGGAATTTTTCTATTTTCTTCCTATCGCCGGCGGCTAAAGGGACAATAACCACTTTTTCTTCTGTTTTTGTCACTATTTTTATAGATTTCTCTTTACCATTACTTTTACAATAACCGGCAGTGATAGCGATAGCCAGTTCAAAATCTGATTTCCTGAACCGGCCTACGCCTAAAGATATCGGACCCTTGCGTTCTTGGGGTATAAATTTTACACTATTTTCTGTACTAATATCTTCTATTTTAGCGTATTCTTTCTCGTTTCTGGCAACAACAAGTTTCGCGCGTTCTGAAAGACGAAAATGCCTCCCCAGTTTAAGTAAATCTGCCTCATCTACACCGAAATCAGGGCAATAAGTTAATAAATCTTTAAGCCTCCGGCAAAAACAAGGATTGGTTAAAAGACATCCCCCGCCGGGATTAGGATATTCTTTTATTCCAAACTCATCAGCAAGCTTAAACTGCCTCTTGCGGCCGCGCCCTGCTATATCATAAAGGTTATCTCTATTAATCCATCCTTTAAGCTCAGGAACGGTGGGTTTAAGCAGCTTTGCCGAAAGAGGCCTTAAGATCATACCTCTTAAGAATGAGTCCCTCTCGATGATATTAAAAACATCTTTTCTCTGGGACATAGGGCGCTCTCCTAATACTTCGCCACTGACGATAAAAGAGGCCGACACTTCTTCCATGTAATATTTCGCTTTTTTAAACATTAAAATCTTACAATCGATACAGGGATTAAGATTCTCTCCGTTACCGTATTTAGATTTTTTTACCAAAGCAATCTGCTCGTTGGAAATATCTATTACATCTAAGGAAATCCCCAGAGATTCGGTTATCTTTGATAAATTCTCTACCGCGTCCGCACAACAAAGATGAGAGAAAACAGTATGACAATAGAACGCCCGCGCGCCGATATTTTGCGCTTTCATAATATAAGCGGCTAAAATACTGTCTAAACCGCCGGAAAATAACAATAATGCTCTCATCTTACCCCTTTAATCCAAACACCCGGCAGCAATCCATCCCCCTGAAACTACTCTATCCTTATCATAAAAAACAGCTAACTGGCCCGTCGCGGGAATGTCTCTGCTGCCCTTAATGGTACAGAGAAAACAATCGTCACTTGTCTTCTCTATACTGCAAGGCAATGGTTTCGCGTTATAGCGTATTTTCACCTCTAAATTGCCGTAATTCATTTGAGGATAAAACCAATTCATCCCCTTAACGATAAATTTATCTTTAAAAGCCATTTCCTTTTCTGCTACAATGACTTCCTTTGCCGCGGCATTAATCTTAACTACATACAAAGGTTTCCTCCAGGAAATTCCTAAACCTTGTCTTTGGCCACAGGTAAAAGAATATATGCCGCGATGCCTGCCTAAGATTCTACCGTCTATGTATTTTATATCCCCGGCATAATCAACGGATGTATTAATCCGGCTCTCTACAAAATCTTTATAGCTGCTATCTCTTATAAAGCAAATTTCCCGGCTTTCGCGAATCTCATAAGGATAAATTCCCGACTCCTTAATCTTCGCCTTTACCTCTTCCTTTGTATAGTCCCCTAAAGGAAATAAAACATTCGCCAGATTTTCCTTAGGAACCATGCCCAAGAAATACTCCTGAGGTTTCAACCGGCCCTTTGCCGCCGCAAGATAAATACTCTCTTTTTCTTTAACCAACCGGGCGTAATGACCGGTGGCAAGATAAAAATACCCTTGTTGGCGTATCTCTTTTAACAAAATCCCAAATTTAATCATCGAGTTACAGAGACAGCAAGGATTCGGCGTCAAACCATCAAGGTATGAACTGACAAAATATTTTACAATACGGTTATTAAACTCTTCGCTTATATCTATTGTATAATGAGGAATGTTTAATTCTTTACAGACATGCCTGGCCCTTAGCAAGCCGTCATCGCTAAAAAAAGGAATCTTAAGTGTAAACCCGGCCGCTTCATAGCCCTGTTTTGATAAAATGTAGGCGCAAAAACAAGAATCTATCCCTCCGCTTAAAGCAACAGCGACTTTGGGCTTATTATTCACTTTATTTGTTAAATTATGATTTTAATCGGGACAGAATTAATCTGGCTGCTTTCTTTCCCGAAAGAAGCATGCCGCCGAAGATCGGCCCCATACGGGGAGAGCCAAACACACTGCTCGCACACATTCCGGAAACAAATAATCCCGGACAAATTTCTTTTGTATGTTTCTCAATTGCGTTTTCAGCCAAATCAGCCCACATCGACTTTTCACCCAGTATCTTACCGGTTTTGGTTCTAAGCCTTATGTCGGTTTTACGCTCAACTACGCCGACCACCTCACAAGGATGTCCTGTTGTATCAACAACAAATTTTGCTTTCACCGTCAGGGGATCAACATGTAAATTGGCAATCTCAACTGTTGACCAGTTTATAACAACTCCGCATATCCTGTTTTTACGGATCATAACGTCTTCCACGGATACGCAGTTAAGTATGACCGCGCCGCTATGAACAGCATGATAAGCCAAAGAAGATACACATTCCACGGAATCAGCTAAATAATAATTCGGCTTATATTTCCTGGCCTTTACGCGATATTCATCTAATATACTCTTTGCCTTAGACTGCACAACAATTTCATTAAATAACATTCCGCCGCCCCACATTCCGCCGCCGACACAAAGTTTTCTTTCAAATAATACTACTTTCTTGCCTGCTCTCGCCAGGGTCTCGGCGCACACAAGACCTGCCGGCCCGCCGCCGCAGATAGCAACATCCACATCAAGACTTCTCACAAGTTTATCCCTGTAACCATCGATTATAGCCTTTGAAATAACCACTTCTTCTAACATATTACTTCTCCCTCTCGCTAAATTCGGTTCTGTCAAAAATATCTAAGGACTTTTTAAAAATATCCGGAAACCTTACTTTCTATATCTACTTCCATATTTAATAAACAATACACAATAGACAAATTACAACCAATATACAATTACAAATATACAATATACAAACAGGTAAAGACAAAATTTTGGTTATTGTTTATTGTATATTGGGATTTGTTTGTAATTTGTTTATTGTAATTTGTAATTTTCATATTATCCCTTTACTCATTCCTATGCCCAATTCCATGCAAGCAAGCTTAATCATATCCACTTAACCATTTCATCTAAGGCTCGCTTAGCTTTTAAGATTATCCCGGAATCAAGATTAATTTCATACTGCTTTAATTTAAGGCAATTATACAAATCCTGTAATGTTGTTTTTTTCATATCCATACAAATACG
>DAOVKQ010000021.1 GCA_030631705.1 Candidatus Omnitrophota bacterium
ATCCTCATAGAATCGAAGGGCAGAAGACTGCGGCGTGTGAGTTAGCTGATTGCCTAAGAGAATCGCCGGTATGTCATTCTTTGCCCGTAGGCAACGCCGGCAATGTTACTGCTTATTGGAAAGGATATAAAGAGTATTATGCTTACAAGAAAATCAAGCGTTTACCGATAATGCTCGGGTTTCAGGCTAAAGGAGCTTCTCCCATAGTAAAAGGAAAGCCGTTTAAAAAGCCCAATACGGTGGCTACAGCAATACGCATTGGTAATCCTGCCGGCTGGCAGACAGCGCTGGAAGCAAAAAGAGAGTCCGGCGGCGTTATTGATTACGTTACCGATACCGAAATTATATATGCCTATAAATTTTTAGCTAAAAGTGAAGGTATTTTTGTTGAACCGGCATCCGCTGCATCGGTCGCCGGTTTGTTTAAGCTGGACAGTCAAGGTTATTTTAATAAGTTTCTTAAGAAATATAAAGTTTTAACTATTGTCTGTACTTTGACCGGACATGGTTTAAAAGATCCCCAGTTAGCAATAGAAAAAGTGAAAGCCCCAAAAGTAGTTAAGCCTACGCTTGAAGTTATAGTCAGACTCGCCCGCATTTCAAAAAAGTAAAATGAGAGACCTTTATCATAAATTTTCCCAAGTCATCAATGAAATCTTATCGCACTATGCTGTTGACATAGCTCCTCCTTTATGGGAATTGCCTAAAGATAAAAAATACGGTGATATTTCTACAATGATTGCCTTAAAAATTGCTTCTCAGACAAAAAAAAAATCCTTTAGATATTGCCTGCGGGATTAAAGAGGTTCTGCAAGATAGGTTAAAAGATGACGCCCGGCGGATAGAGATTATTAAACCGGGATTCGTACATGTCTTTATATCGCAAAAAGGACTGCTGGATTCCCTTAACAAAATCATTAAACAAAAGGATAAGCTTTTTAAAGAGAAGCGCAAAAAAAAGGTTCTTCTGGAATTTGTAAGCGCAAATCCGACAGGTCCGCTTTCTATAGCGCACGGCCGGCAGGCAGTAGTTGGCGATGTCCTCGGGCGGGCTCTTGAGTTTCTCGGCAATCAAGTGACAAGGGAATATTATATAAATGATGCCGGAAGGCAAATAAACTTATTAGAAGATTCTGTAAAATATCAGATGCGCAGGAGCCTCCGGGTCAAAGATTTTGCCGATAGTTTATCCCTGCGGGTTGAAGATTTGTTAAGGCCGGAGGAAGGCAATGAAATTCCCCAAGACGGATACCATGGGTCGTATGTAGAGGAAATTGCCTTAGAGGCAGTTCGGAAAGTTTCAGCAGATAAAGACGTTAAAGATTTTGATTTAAAACAATTCATTCTTAACTATGTACTTTCCGGGATTAAAAAAGATTTGTCTTCTTTGGGAATCGGATTTAACAACTGGATAAGTCAGCAGAAGATTATTGATGACGGTAAGGTAGAGCAGGCCGTAAAGGTTTTAAAAAATAAGGGGTTGATTTATGAAGAGGGAGGCGCGTTGTGGTTTAAGGCAACTGCTTTTGGTGACGATAAAGACAGAGTGATTAAAAAGGCAGATAGTGAACTCACCTATTTTGCTTCTGATATTGCTTATCATAGAGATAAATTTGAGAGAAAATTTGATTTGTTTATAAATTTATGGGGCCCGGACCATCATGGCTATGTCAAAAGAGTTAAGTCAGCTGTTAAGGCTTTGGGTTTTAACGATGCTTTATTAGATGTTATTATTATTCAGCTTGTAACTATAAATACAAAAGAAAGAATGTCACGGAGAAAAGGGACGGCTATCTTGCTTTCCGACTTGATAAAAGAAGTCGGCCGGGATGCCTCACGATTTTATTATCTTCAGAGAAAAAATTTTTCACCTTTGGAATTTGATATCGATTTAGCCAAGACCGCTTCTTTTGATAATCCTCTTTATTATATACAGTACGCTCACACAAGAATATTGAGTATTTTTCGTAAAGCCAAAGTCAAAGAGTTTTTCCCTGAACATAGTAGTCTTTTAGAAGAGGAGGAGCTGAATTTAATCAGGGATATCCTGCAGTTTTTTTCTTGTTTGGATAAAGTTTATTATAATTTGGAGCCGGTATTCTTGATTGAGTATTTAAAAGGAATAGCCGCCAGTTTTCATAAATTTTACGAAAAAAGGCGGATTTTAAGTGATGATAAAAATAAAACCCTCGCTGGCTTAAATCTTTTAGAGGCTGTGCGGGTAGTTATCGATTGCGGCTTAAGGATCCTGGGGATAGAGCCTCTTGAGGAAATGTAATTTGGGGGATGACCAAATGAGAAAACGCTGGGCAGTTAAAGAGCTTACCGATGAAGCAAGCATTTTAGGTAAAGAACTTAATTTTAATCCTATTGTAGTCCAGCTTTTGCTTAACCGCGAAGTAGCTAAAGGCGATTTTATTTCATTCATGAATCCTCAGGTTTCGTCTTTACATTCTCCTTTACTTTTGCCTGATATAAAGGTAGCAGTTGAAAGGATAAAAAAAGCCCTCAAAAAGAAGGAGAAGATATTCCTTTTCGGCGATTATGATGTTGACGGAATAACTTCGCTGACTATATTTCATGAATATATAAAGAATACGGGAGGTATTTTTTCTTTTTATATACCCCACAGGACAAAGGAGGGCTTTGGGCTGAATAAAAACGCGGTAAGGACCATTAAAAAAGAAGGTGGAAACGTTATTATCGCCTTTGACTGTGGAACTAATTCTTTTGATGAAATAGAATTAGCCCGTTCTTTAGGCATTGATGTTATTGTTATCGATCATCATCAGCCTCAGGATAATTTCAAAGGGCCGTTGGCTTTTGTTAATCCCAAAAGAAAAGATTGCCGCTATCCTTTTCCCTACTTAAGCAGCGCGGCAGTAGCTTTTAAAGTAGTACAGGCTTTAAAAGAGGATGATTGTTTTGATTTGCTGGATCTGGTAGCTTTATCGATTGTTTGTGATGTCGTATCTTTACGAGGTGAGAATCGTATTCTTTTAAAGGAAGGCCTAAAACGTTTAAAGAACAGTGATCGGTTTTCGATAAATGCTTTATGTAAAACCAGCGGAGTAAAAAAGCATAATTTGGATATTTTTCACTTAGGTTATATTTTGGGGCCGAGGATTAATGCTTCGGGAAGGGTGAATACGGCTAAAGAGGCATTAGATATGTTTCTCGCCAAAGATGCTCAGTCTGCAGAAACCTGCGCCCGTAGATTGGAGGGTTATAACCGCTTGCGCCGGGAGATAGAGAGCGGCGTGCTGAAAGAAGCGGATGATTTATTGAGCCGCGAAGGCACGCAAAACCCGGTCTCGGTTGTTTATAAGCAAGGATGGCATCACGGGGTTTTGGGTATTGTTGCTTCCCGGCTTCTTGATAAATATTACCGTCCTACGCTTGTTATAGGTTTTGATCAGGATAAGGGGAGAGGGTCGGCCCGTTCAGTGGGAAATTTTAATATCGTTGACGCGTTAAATCAGTGCGGAGAATATCTTTGTGCTTGCGGCGGACACAAAAAAGCCGCGGGTATAGAAATCCTTTATAAAAATGTAGAAGGTTTTAAGAAGAAATTGAACGAAGTTATAGCTAAAACCATTGATTCAAAAGATTTAATTCCTTGTTTAGATATAGATTTGGAGATAGGTTTTGAAGCTATAAGTGTAGATTTAGCCGAGGCAATCGAAAATTTAAAACCCTACGGAGAAGGAAACCCTGTTCCTTTATTTACGACGAAAAAAGTTTTTATCAGGCAATCTCCCAAAAAAGTAAGCAGTAGATTGTATTCAGTCTGGTTAAGTAACGGCGGGTTTACATATGAGGCTGTTTTTGGTGTCAGGGGCGGTTTTGGGGAAATACTTAATTACGGCAAGGAATTCGAAATAGTTTACTGTTTAGAAAAAAATTACTACCAGAATAGTTTAAAGTTAGTACTTAAAGATATCAGGTTAGCCTAGTATTTTAACAGGAGTGGTAATTTTGCCGGCCTTAATGCATTTAGCGCAGACAAGTGCTTTTTTAAGCTTTCCTTGTAATATTATCCGTTTTTTCTGCAGGTTTGGATGAAATTTTCGCTTGGTGACACCTGTAGTTTTTAATCCGATGCCGCCTTTTTTCTTAGGTAATCCTCTGCGGGCTATGGAATTACCGCTAATAGTCTTTTTTCCGCAAATTACACATTTTCTTGACATAAGGTCATTAATATACAAAGAAATGGTTTGTATGTCAAGGAAAAATATTCGATGCTATACCAGACGTCCTATTTAGGTACACCCTTGACGCATATATTATCATGCCCAATCATGTTCACGGAATAATAAATATTGTAGGGGCGGGGTCACTCCGCCCGGATAAAATAATCGGGCGCGGAAACCGCGCCTCTACTGAGCCAAATATATATTGACATTTTTCACGAATATGGTATAAAAAACACTCGTATTCGGTTCGGAAATACGGTTTGGAAATAAATGTTAGCACAGTTAACAAAATGAAAAAGACAAAATTTTACAACAAAGTTGAACGAAAATGGGTTCTTGTTGATGCTAGAAACAAGGTTTTAGGAAGATTCGCCAGCCGTATTGCCAGGATTTTACAAGGTAAGCATAAACCAACGTATAGCCCTAATTTTTTATGTGGGGATATTGTGGTGGTAGTTAATGCGAAATATATAAAAGTTACCGGAACCAAATTAAAGACCAAGATATATGATAAATATTCCGGGTATCCCAGCGGAAGGAAAGAGATCACCTTAGAGCAGCTTCTTCAAAAGAATCCGACTAAGGTTCTCCGTATGGCCGTTAAAGGCATGTTGCCTAAGAATCAACTGGCAAAAATAATGTTGAGGTCATTAAAAATTTATCTTGAAGATGAATGTCCTCATGCGGGACAGAAGCCGCAAAAAATAGAGGTGTAGAATGGAAGAAAAGAGTAAGGGTTTTCTTTTTACCACAGGAAGAAGAAAAGAAGCTGTTGCCAGAGTTAAGCTTATCCTTAACGGTAAAGGGAAAATTTTAATTAATGGTAAAGAGTTCGTAAATTATTTTACTACAGTTGAACAGCAGATACAGGTTAAAAAACCTCTTGTTGCCACCCAGACCGAAGATTCTGTTGATGTGAGGGCTAAGGTAACAGGCGGAGGCTCCTCCGGCCAGGCAGGAGCAGTTAGTTTAGGTATAGCCAGAGCCTTGCTGGAATTTAACTCTGAATTGCGCAGTGTTTTGAGAAAGCAAGATCTTTTGACTCGTGACCCGAGGGCAAAAGAGAGAAAAAAATACGGCCGCAAAGGCGCCCGCCGCAGATTTCAATGGACTAAGCGTTAATTTCTTTCTTTCTTTTTAAAAATCATTACAAAATAGTGTGGGCTGGGTTTTGTCTTAAAAAGGCAGATTTTATCTGTTAACAAGATGTGTCTACGCTAATGCCGGTGGCATAAAGTTATTGACTCTATTGTGTTTTTGGTCTATTATAATGGCGCTGTTGCATAATAGCACCAGCGCCTTCTTTCGATCAACCTAAATGAGAAAGAACCAAAAAAATAAAGGTATAAAAATGAAAGTAGCTGTTTTAGGGGCAACAGGATTTACCGGTGAGAAGTTGGTAGAATTGCTTATAGGCCATCCGTACGTAGAACTTACTTACCTTACATCCCGGACACCTGTACCTGTGCCTTATAGTGATATTTTCCCCAAATTTAAGAGTAGGATAAAGCTTAAATGCGAGAAATTGGATATAAGTAAAGCGCTGGAAAAGGCTGATTTTTTCTTTCTTGCTTTGCCGCATTCTGTTTCTATGGAAATAGCGCCTTTACTTTTGAAGAAAGGCAAGAAAATCGTTGATCTTTCTGCTGATTACCGGCTGAAGGATAGGTCTGTTTATAGAAAATTTTATAAAAAAACCCACAAAGACAAGAAAAATCTCGAAATTGCGGTTTACGGTCTGCCGGAATTCTTTAAAGATAAGATTAGAACCGCTTCACTGGTTGCTAATCCCGGTTGTTACCCTATTTCGATAGTCCTGGTTTTAGGGCCGCTTCTGAAGGAGGGTTTGATTAAAAATGATATTGTTGTCGATTCAAAATCTTCGATTACCGGGGCAGGCCGCAAGGCTTTGATTGATTATCATTATTCAAATGTTGCCGGTAATCTGTGGGCATATAAAGCGTTTTCTCATCAGCATCTTCCGGAAATTATTGAAGTCTTGAAGAATGTTTCCGGTATTTGCCCAAAGATTAATTTTGTTCCTCATGTTGTCGGTTTAGAAAACGGTATTTATTCTACTGCTTACGTGTCTTTTAAGAAAGCAGTCAATACTGCTAAGCTTTCTAAGGTTTATGCCAGGTATTACGGTAGTACGCCTTTTGTGAGGCTGCTTGATAGATTTCCAAAGTTGAAAGATGTTGTAGGAACAAATTTTTGCGATATAGGATTTTCCGTTGATATTAAAGAAAAAAAGGCAGTTTTAGTATCATGTATTGATAATTTGATTAAAGGAGCCGCCGGCGGGGCTGTTCAAAATATGAATATCATGTCCGGATTCGAAGAGGCTGACGGGTTGTCATAATGGTGTTACCTTCAGGTTTTCTTGTTTCAGGTATACATAGCGGAATTAAGACTAAAAATCTTGATTTGGGTTTAGTTTACTGTAAAGAGGGCTGCTTATGTTCGGGATTCTTCACCAGGAATTCCAATGTTTCTTATTCGGTTATTTTAAGCAGGAAAAATATAAATAATGAAATAAAAGTGTTAATTGCTAACAGCGGTAACGCTAACTGTTTTTCTGATAACAAAGGAGTGGTTAATACTAAAAAAGTTTGTGACCGGCTGGCAGCTAAGATGAAAATTAAAAAAAATAGTGTTTTAATCGCTTCGACCGGCATAATAGGTAAGTGCCTGCCGTATAAAAAAATTATCAACAGTTTTTCCGGATTAATTAAAGGTTTAGGCGATTGTCCTGAAAATTTTGCCCGGAGTATACTTACCAGCGATACTTTTATGAAAGTTTTATCACGCAAGGTGAAAGTTTCCGGCGGTGAAATAAAAATCATGGGATTTGCTAAGGGGGCAGGCATGATTAAACCCGGTATGGCGACCATGCTTGCTTTTATCCTAACCGATGCTAAAATTGACAAAAAGAAATTGAATACAATTTCCCGGGAGGCAATCAAGGAGAGTTTTAACTCAATAACTATTGATGGGTGCACAAGTACTAATGATAGCGTATATATTATGACAAGCGGAAAATCTTTTTCTTTAGTTAAGGGCGCGGATTTAGATAAATTTAGATCGGCATTAAAAGATGTTAGCTTGGAACTTGCGAAAATGATTGTTAAGGATGCTGAAGGCGCGACTAAATTTATTAAACTTACCGTTAGCGGAGCCTTAACAATAAATGAGGCCCAAAGGGCAGCTTTTGCCGTATCGGATTCCCTTCTTTTTAAAACCGCCATGTACGGCAATAATCCCAATTGGGGTAGAATAATAGCCGCGTTGGGTCAGGCAAAAATTAAAGTAGATGAGGATAAGATAAAGGTGCGGGCGACTTCTCTGAAAAAAAAGGAAGTGGCAGTTAATGTTTGCCTAGGCAGGGGAAAATTCTCAAAAACCGTATATACCTGCGATTTAACTCCTGATTATGTCAGGATAAACGCTGATTACAGCTAGAAGGATACTCTCAAGAGTTGTATGAAAGATTTAGAAGAGGAGAAACAAAACCCTAAATCCTAAACACTAAACTCTAAATAAACCCAAATGTTTAAAACACAAAATACAAAACAGAAAAAGGGAAATTTGAGTTTTGGATTTTAGGTTTTGGATTTATTTAGGATTTAGAGTTTAGTGTTTAGAGTTTGAAT
>DAOVKQ010000063.1 GCA_030631705.1 Candidatus Omnitrophota bacterium
AAGCCGGCATAAGCCTGATGAAAAAGCTCCAGAATCAGAAAGGGGATGATTATACTTTGATATTTTTGCGCAGCCATCCTCCTGTGGAAGACAGGATAAAGAATATAAAAAAGAGTATAGAGAAACTGTAATTATCTTCTTATTCTGTTTCGGAACGCCATACCCGTAAAGGTATGAATAAATGGTGGTGAACGCATTCTGCGTTCGGCGCGGGGGTATTCTTAGAAATTTCTTGACAAAACTAATTATTTTGTTATATTTTTACCAAGGACAGAGGCGTCCTTTCTACGAATAAAAGGTAGAAGGGACGCTTTTTTTTGTAGTTTTAGCCTCTTTCAAAAGTGATTTTTCTTTGTTTAAATTTGTGATACAATAAGCGTTTTGGAGACAGATAAAGCAGGTATTAGTCAAAAGTTCTCATATTCCCGGAATAGACATCAATGAAAATAATACACAAAGAAACTCTAGCAGATATCCAAAATACCAAGATTACCAGGGTAGATATTACCTGTCCCCATGTTGTCCGAAAAGTAGAACCGGGTCAGTTTATAGTTGTTATGGTGAGTGAGGAAGGTGAGAGAATTCCTTTAACTGTTGTAGATAAAGACATAGGTAAAGGCACAATTACCTTGATTTTTCAGGAAGTGGGATTAACTACTAAACTGTTAGGAAAATTAAAAATAGGAGATTCTCTATACGCCTTAGCCGGTCCCCTAGGACATCCTACGGAAATAAAGAAATATGGAAATGTTATTTTGGTCGGGGGAGGAGTAGGGATTGCCGAAATTTATCCGGTAGCAAAGGCATTAAATGAGGCAGGAAATCATATAGACACGGTGCTCGGGGCACGAACAAAAAGTTTATTGATTTTAGAAGATGGACTGAAGGAGGTGTCTAATCGGGTTTTTGTCGCTACAGATGACGGTTCCTATGGACAAAAAGGATTTACTACCGATATCTTAAAGAAACTTCTTATAGAAAGGCGCTATGACTTAATATATGCTGTGGGGCCAATTCCAATGATGAAAAGTGTTTCTTTGGTTTCGAAACAGAGCGGAATCACAACCGCAGTATCATTAAACTCATTGATGGTAGATGCAACCGGTATGTGCGGATGTTGCAGGGTTACTGTTGGCGGTAAAACGAAATTTGCCTGCGTAGACGGCCCGGAATTTGACGCTCATTTAGTTGATTGGGAAGAGTTAGAAAGAAGAAACAATATCTATATAGAGAAAGAAAAACATATCTGTAACCTTCATAAGTTATGATAAGAGAGCCGATGACAGTAAAAGAATTAGAAGCCTCTGTAAGAATAAATAATTTTGATGAGGTAGTTTTAGGCTATACAGAAGAAGAAGCAGTTAAGGAAGCTTCCCGCTGTCTTCAATGCAGGAATCCTGATTGTATTTCCGGTTGTCCCGTAGGAATAGATATTAAAAAATTCATTTACCAAATCACCCAAAAAGATTATAAAGGCGCTTATTTTACAATTAAGGAAAAAAATAATTTTCCTTCTATTTGCGGAAGGGTCTGTCCGGCAGAGTACCAATGCCGGAAAACATGCCTATTAACCAAAAAGGGGGAGCCGTTTGCCTCGCCAAAAGCGATTAATATTCATTTTTTGGAAAGATTTATAGGTGATTATGGAATGAAACATTGTAGTCATACGTCACATGCCACCCCGAACCATTCCGATAAATCAGAAGCTACGGGGCAGGTACAGCATACGTTTAAAGGTAAGAAAGTAGCAGTGATAGGTTCGGGTCCCGCTGGTTTATGCTGTGCAGGAGAATTAGCAAGGCGCGGGATAGGAGTAGTTATTTTTGAGAGTCTTCATAAGCCAGGAGGAGTTTTACGCTATGGTATTCCTCCCTTCAGGATACCAAGGAATATTTTGGATTTTGAGATAGATTATCTGAGGAAACTTGGGGTAGAGATTGTACCTAACTTTGTGGTAGGGAAAGTTAAAAATTTAAGTGAACTTTTTTCTCAAGGGTTCTCGGCAGTATTTTTAGGGTTGGGAGCGGGGATACCTTCTTTTTTGGGTATTAAAGGAGAAAATCTCTGTAATGTTTATTCTGCAAATGAATTTTTAACCAGAGTAAATCTAATGGGGGCGTATAAATTTCCTGAGTTTCATACTCCTATAAACGTGGGTAAAAATATTATTGTTATTGGTGGGGGAAATACTGCTATGGATGCAGCAAGAGTTGCTCTTCGGCTTCAGAAAATTAATGGAATCGCGCCGAACACGACAGTTCTTTATCGGCGTACCGAAAATGAGATGCCGGCAAGGAGGCTTGAGATTGAGCACGCTAAAGAGGAAGGAATAAATTTTCAATTTTTAGTTAAGCCCCAAGAGTTTATCGGTGACGAAAAAGGCTATGTAAAAAAAATAAGAAGTTTGAGATGTAAGTTAGGTGAGCCTGATAGTTCTGGAAGGAGAAGGCCTATTGCGATTGAAGGAAGCAATTTTGAAATTGACACTGATATAGTAGTAATCGCTATCGGGCTAAAAGCAAATCAACTTTTAACAAAGGTTACCCCCCAGTTAAAAACCGATAAATACGGAGATGTAATAGTGGACTCTGAGACTATGGAAACTTCAATTAAGGCTGTTTTTGCCGGTGGGGATATTGTAGGCGGAGAGGGCACAGTGATTGAGGCAATGGGGATGGCGAAAAAAGCGGTTCAGGGAATACTTAAATATCTTTTAATATAAGATACCGCAAAAGGAGGTACGATAATGCCGGAACAATTTATGAAAAGAGTTATTAAAAAAAATGCCGGTGAAGTGGAGTTTTGCCAGGCAGTTCGGGAAGTAGTTGAATCAGTCATGCCTTTTGTAAAAAAGCATCCTGAATATCAAAAAGCAAAAATCTTGGAACGAATGGCAGAGCCGGAAAGAGTGATTATGTTTCGGGTGCCATGGATAGATGATAAAGGAGAGGTTCAGATAAACAGGGGCTATCGCATTGAAATGAATAGTGCCATAGGTCCGTATAAAGGAGGGCTTCGTTTTCACCCCAGTGTTAATTTGAGTATTTTAAAATTTTTAGCTTTTGAACAGGTTTTTAAAAATAGTTTAACCACGCTTCCTATGGGGGGTGGTAAAGGTGGTTCTGATTTTGACCCCAAAGGGAAGTCGGATAACGAAGTAATGAGATTCTGCCAGAGTTTTATGACCGAACTCCAAAGGCATATCGGTCCGGACACCGATATTCCCGCTGGTGATATCGGAGTTGGGGCTCGTGAAATCGGATTTTTATTCGGTCAGTATAAACGGCTGCGTAACGAGTTTACCGGAGTACTCACCGGCAAAGGGCTCAACTGGGGCGGAAGCTTAATCAGGCCCGAAGCAACCGGTTATGGATGTGTGTATTTTGCCCAGGAAATGCTAAAAACTCAATACGAATCCATTGAAGGTAAAATTTGCGCGATTTCCGGATCGGGAAACGTTGCCCAATATACCGCAGAGAAATTAATTCAGTTAGGTGCAAAGCCAGTTACGCTTTCTGATTCGCATGGTTATATCTACGATAAGCATGGGCTTGATACCGAGAAGCTGGAATTTGTAAAAGAACTTAAAAATGTTAAACGTGGCCGGATTAAAGAGTATGCAAAAAAATACGGATGTGAATATTTTGAAGGCAGATATCCTTGGAAAATAAAGTGCGATATCGCATTTCCCAGTGCCACACAGAACGAAATAGACGAAGGGGATGCAAAACAACTTGTTAAAAATGGCTGTATTTGTGTTGCTGAGGGTGCGAATATGCCGACGGCGCCGGAAGCAATCAAGATATTTCAAAAGGCTAAAATTCTTTACGGTCCCGGTAAAGCGGCTAATGCCGGTGGGGTAGCAACAAGCGGTCTGGAAATGTCTCAAAATAGTGAAAGATTATCATGGAGTAGAGAGGACGTAGAAGAGAAGCTGCATCAAATTATGATTAAAATACATGAGCAATGTGTAAAGTATGGTAAAGATGACAACTATATCGATTACGTAAAAGGAGCCAATATTGGCGGATTTGTAAAAGTGGCTGATGCCATGATTGACCAAGGAGTTGTGTAAACGCCGGATTGTATTCTAATTATAGAAATTGTGCTCCTGTCAGAATTCCTATTAGTTGACTAAAATGGTTTGTTTTGATATTATGAGTGGCTTTTGGTGGATAATATGATAGAAAGATATATCCCTAAACAAATTGGCGCAATCTGGACCGACCAGGAGAAATTCAGGCGTTTCCTTGAAATAGAACTATTTCTCTGCGAGGCCCTTGAGAAAAAGAAACGCATCCCTAAAGGTGTAACCGGGAAAATCAGGGCTAAAGCGCGTTTTTCCGTAAATAAAATAAAAAGAATCGAGAAGAAGACTCACCACGATATTATTGCTTTTCTTGAAGATGTTTCTTCTCACATCGGAGATTATGCCAAATATCTTCATTACGGGATTACCTCCAGTGATCTCCTGGATACAACTTTAGCCTGGCAGATTAAGGATGCTACTGCGATTATATTGAAAGATTTGGATTTACTTGTTTCTGAGGTCAAAAACAAAGCTCTTAAATATAAAGATACCATTTGTATCGCCCGCACCCACGGAGTCCATGCTGAAATATATAGTTTTGGATTGAAGTTTCTTTACTTCTATGACGATTTAAAGAGAGAGCGCGATTTATTAAAAAATAGCCTCGAAATAGCAGCTAGCGGGAAAATCTCCGGGGCTGTGGGAACTTTTGTTTATCTTGATCCTTCAATAGAAGAATACATTTGTAAGAAAATAGGAATAAATTTTTCTCTGGTTTCTACACAGGTTATTTCCCGTGAGCGCTTTGCCTATCTTTTATCTCTTTTGGCTTTGACCGCGGCAAGCCTGGAGAGGTTTGCTACGGAGATACGCCATCTTCACCGCACTGAAGTAGAAGAGGCTAAAGAGCCTTTTTACAAGGGACAGAAAGGTTCAAGTGCCATGCCTCACAAGCAGAATCCTATTATTTGTGAAAGGATATGCGGTTTAGCGCGCCTCTTGAGAGGGAATATGCTTGCTGCTTATGAAAATATAAATCTCTGGCATGAGCGGGATATATCACATTCTTCATGTGAAAGAATTATAATCCCCGATTCGTTTATTGCCCTGGATTATATGATAAAAAAGATGACCGAAGTCGTTAAGAACCTTAACGTAAAACCCAAGAATATGCTTAAGAATATAGAGCTTAACAGAGGCCTGGTTTTCTCTCAGCAGGCGCTTCTTAA
>DAOVKQ010000147.1 GCA_030631705.1 Candidatus Omnitrophota bacterium
GCTGAATAGTATCCTGAGTTAAAATATGTATAATGTCTGCTTTCCCGGATGCTTCAGAGGCATCAAGAGGAGAAAATCCGTCTTTTTCTGCCTGATTATAATTCTCTGAGCCTTTTAGCTCGGCAACTACAACTTTAATTTTAGAATCCCTTAAGTTCAGGGCATGCGCCCGGCCTTGAGCTCCGTAACCAATAATCGCGACAGTTTTCTTTTTTAAAATATCTAAGCTTACCTCTTTATCATAATAAACCTTTGTCATCTTAAACCTCCTTAATAACCCGCCTTAGGCGGAGAGATTTCATTTACTAATCGTTATTTTACCGCTACGCACCATTTCTTTTACGTCTAAACCTTTAACCTCCTTGAGAATACTCTCCAAGCTATGGCTGTCGGAACAAACTTCAAGGATAAAACAATCTCTATTTTCGTCTAATACCTTAACCGGATAACGCTTAACAAGATTCTCTATTACTTTCTTCGCGTCTTCTTTTTTTGAAACTTTTAACAGAACTATCTCCCGATCAATATATTCTCTGCGGGTTAAGTCAATAACCGTAATAACATCTATTAGCTTATTGAGCTGCTTCTTTATCTGCTCCAAAACCCTTTCATCTTCCGCGTTAACCACAATTGTCATACAGGATACAGTTGCATCCTGGGTTTCTCCTACCGCTAAAGAATTAATGTTGTAACCACGCGCGCTAAACAAAGACGCGATCCGCGCCAGAACGCCGAATTTATTTTCAACTAACGCGTGAATCGTATGTTTCATTGTCTCTCCGCTCGAATTTTCATTTCTATGCCATTCCGCCAATCATCCGGTTAATCGCTTCCCCCGAAGGAACCATAGGAAAAACATTTTCTTCTTCCTCAATCCAAAAATCAGCAACTACCGGACCCTTATATGATACTATATCTTTAACCGCCTTCTTAAATTCACTCGGTTTAGTTATTTTCATACCCTTTATTCCGTAACCGCGGGCAATCTTTACAAAATCAGGATTTTTTAATACGGTTCCGGAATAACGGCGGTTATAGAAAAGCTCCTGCCACTGGCGGACCATTCCCAAATGCTGATTATTCAAAATAATAATCTTCACTGCCAGATTATACGTCTTTAAGGTTGCCAACTCCTGGATATTCATTTGGATAGACCCGTCCCCGGCAATAACGATTACTTCTTTAGAAGGATTGCCTATTTTTGCTCCGATTGCCGCGGGAAAACCATATCCCATCGTACCTAAACCACCGCTTGAGAGAAAACAACGGGGATAATCAAGCTTATAAAACTGCGCCGCCCACATCTGGTTCTGTCCCACCTCGGTTGAAACAATAGCCTTGCCTTTTGTTTGAGTATAAAACTCCTCTACCACATGCTGAGGTTTTAACTTAGACCCGCTTTTTCCATACTTCAGAGGATATTTTTTCTTAAGTTCTTTAACCCTCTTTATCCACCTATTTAAATCGGGTTTCTTTTTAAGATTTATTTCCTCAATAAGCTGACCCAAAATATTTTTCGCGTCTCCCACGATAGGAACATCGACTTTTATATTCTTACTTATCGACGTAGGGTCAATGTCGATATGAATTATCTTCGCCCCCGGGGCAAATTCCTCAACTTTTCCGGTAACACGGTCATCAAAACGCGCGCCAACCGAAATCAATAAATCACTCTCGGTAATTGCCAAATTAGCATACATAGTTCCATGCATTCCCGGCATCCCTAAAAATAAAGAATCCGTTGCCGGATAAGCGCCCAGCCCCATCAAAGTAGCAATAACGGGAATATTAAAAATCTTGGCAAATTCCTTTAATTCTTTTGCCGCCCCGGATATAATCACACCTCCGCCGGCAATAATCACCGGTTTCTTTGAACGGCTAATCAAACGCATTGCTTTCTTAATTTGCCCGGGATGGCCGAAATAAGTAGGCCGATAGCTGCGCATTGAAACATCTTTAGAATAATCAAATTCCGCTTCCTGTATCTGGACATCAACAGGAATATCAATAACCACCGGGCCGGGCCGGCCGGTGCGGGCAATGAAAAAAGCCTCTTTGATTGTAGGCGCTAAATCCTCAACTCGCTTAACTAAATAATTATGTTTAGTAATTGAACGGGTAATTCCAGTAACATCAGCTTCCTGAAAAGCATCGTTTCCGATTAATGCTGTCTTAACCTGACCGGTTAAAGCAACTATAGGAACAGAATCCATATGCGCCGTCGCGATTCCCGTAGTTAAATTAGTTGCCCCCGGACCGCTGGTTGCCAGGCAAACGCCGACCTTACCGGTTGAACGGGCATAGCCGTCCGCGGCGTGAGCCGCGGCCTGCTCATGGCGTGTCAAAACGAATTTAAGCGGAGCGTCATAAAGCACATCAAAAATAGGTATAACCGCCCCCCCGGGATATCCAAAAATAACCTCTACCTTTTCTTTAAGAAGACTTTCAATTATTATGTTCGCGCCGCGCACTTTTTATACCTCACTCCATTTTTCTAAATATGCCCTTTAAAATAAGCAAATTTTGCCGCAATA
>DAOVKQ010000114.1 GCA_030631705.1 Candidatus Omnitrophota bacterium
TAAGTGGGTAGATAATATGACTAGTTAGATAAATAGACCATAGGAGGAAGAATAATGGCTGTTTTAACCACAACTGAGGCAAAAACCAAGCTTCTTTCCATGATTCGTAAAGCTCACGAATTAGGTGAAAAGTATGTTATTACTCACAGGGGAGAAGAGTTTGCTATTTTGCTTGGTAATGAAGACTATGAGGGTTTATTGGAAACTATTGATATCCTTCAGAATAATAAAGAAATCAAGAATATCAAGGAATCTTTGAAAAACTTAAGGGCCGGAGAGACTTATTCGTTTGAACAAGTAGTGGGTAGAAAGCAGAAGAAATGAGCCGCTATCTAATCTATACTATCCGCTTTACTAAGAAAGCAAAGAAACAATTTGAGGATTTAGCTAAACGTATCCGTGAAGAAATTGCCAAGATATTAGAGGAAGAAATCGCCAAAAACCCTCTCATTGGTAAATCGCTTAAAGGGGCACTAAAGGGATTATGTTCTAGGAGAGTGGGGAACCTGCGCATAATCTATCAACCCATCAAGCATGAATTGGTTATAATAGTTATTAATTTAGAGCATCGTAAAAATGTCTATCGTTCGTATAAGTTCAAAAAGTAGTGGATTCCCGCTTGCGCGGGAATGACAGTAATCTTAATTTACACAATTTTCAGCATATCTTTTTTCTTTACAAGCTATAATTAAAATTGTATAATTTTACCGCGTTTGTGTAGTTATTGTATAGATAAACCGAATATAAGTAATTTTTCTAATATTCCCAGCTAAATATGAAAAAGCTAAAGATCGGTATACCCAAAGGAAGTCTGCAGGATAAGACTATTGAGTTGTTTAAAAAGGCGGGATTCAATATTTCCGTCAATGAGCGCTCTTATTTTCCTTCCATTGACGATTCACAAATTGAGGTGGTTATGGTCAGGGCGCAGGATATGCCGCGCTATGTGGAAGAGGGCATCTTGGATTGCGGCATAACCGGACAGGACTGGATTTTGGAAAATGATTCTAAGGTTTTGATTTTAGAAAATCTTATTTACGCGAAGCAGACCAGAAACCCGGTAAGATGGGTTGTGGCGGTAAGAGATGATTCTAAAATAAAGAAGTTAAGCGACCTAAAAGGCAAGCGGATTGCTACCGAATTGGTTAGCCTTACAAAGAGTTTTTTTAAGAAAAAAAAGATTAAAGTTGAGGTAGAATTCAGTTGGGGGGCGACAGAGGTAAAAGTAAAAAGCGGCCTTGTTGACGCGGTAGTTGATCTCACCGAGACGGGTAGTTCTTTGAGGGCCAACAGCTTAAAAGAAATAGCCACGATTTGTGTTTCAACGACTAAATTCATTGCCAATAAGAATTCTTATAAGAATATCTGGAAGAAGAAAAAAATAGGATATATTTTATTGCTTCTCAAAGGAGCTTTAGAGGCGGAAGATAAGGTCGGCCTGAAGCTGAACGTAAAGCGCAAGGATTTAGATAAGATACTAAAGCTTCTCCCCGCGTTAAAGAATCCTACTATATCATCCTTGACGCTCACAGATTGGTGTGCTTTAGAGGTGATTATCGAAGAGGCCTTAGTGCGGGATATTATACCTAAGTTAAAAGAAAAAGGAGCATGCGGGATAATTGAGTATCCCTTAAATAAACTTATTTATTAAAGACGTAAATGATCGTAGATGTACTCGATACTAGATACTAGGATCCCGAACTATCTGTGTTAAGCTGCGGCTTTAAGGAGGAAATAAATGCCCTGCGGAAAGAAGAAAAAACTGAAAAAAGTTAAAAGACACTGGTTTAAAAAGAGAAGAAAACAAGAAAGACACAAGAGTAAATAGTTCTTGATGAAAAAATATATACTGTTCACCTTTGTCAGCTTCCTGCTGTTTCCGGCTGTTGTTTTTGGAGTTTCCCAAAAACATTCCGCTGAAATATACGGACGTTATCTTAAGGGGCTTTCTTATTTTAACGAAGGTAAATATACTGAATCTTTAGAGGAGCTTGAGAGAGTCAAGCGCCTTGACCCTGAATCAAGCCACATCCGTCTTAAGCTGGCTTTTGTTCTGATGCGGCTCGACAGGTTAGAACAAGCCGAAGAAGAGTTTAAGGCGGCAAAGCAGTTAGATCCCGGGAATCTGGAAGCTTCGCTCGGCCTTATTTTTCTTTATTCCTACTTACAGAAGAATGATGAACTTGAAGTTGAATATGGTGATTTCCTGGAAGGGGCACATAGGCTTCGTCCTGAGGATATAAAGATATCCGAGTATCTGGCTCAATTTTATTTCTACAAAAAAAAGCTGGATGATGCTATCAGGATATACGAGGTTATTGTAGATAAACATCCCGATTACCTGGATGCCCGCTATCTGTTAGGATATTTTTACGAGGAGAATGGTACGCGTAACAAAGCTATTTCGATGTGGAAGAAAGTATTACAAAATAGCCCCTCACATAGCGAAACTTTAAATTCTTTGGGTTATATATATGCTTTAGAAGGCAAGCGATTAGATGAAGCCGAAAAGATGATAAAAAAAGCCTTAGAACAGGATCCCAATAACGGAGCTTATCTTGACAGCCTGGGTTGGGTATATTATAAGAGTGAAAAATATGAAAAGGCGGAAGAGTATTTACAGCGCGCTATCGGCAATACCAAAGATGCCGAGATATATGAACATTTGGGCGATTTATATATCAAGATAGACGATATTGAAAAGGCGGTTGATTATTATGGTGAGAGTTTGAAGCTTAATCCCGGGAGCGTGACATTAAAAGAGAAAGTTGAAAAATATCAGAATAAAATTACCGCCATTAAAAAAGAAAGCTCCCAGGATACAGAAATAAAAGAGTAGGGTATTCTCCTTCGCTAAAGCTTCGGAGAATGAACTGGATACCCGTGGCTTCCGCCGAAGGCGGAGCTGCCTCTGGCATGATGCCACGGGGAGGAATAAGGAGTTCATTTATGGAAAAAAGGATAAGGCTTCTTAAGAAAAGAGCAAACCAGATACGTAAATTGATAATTCAGATGCTCGCCCTTGCTAAAAGCGGACATCCCGGGGGGTCTCTGTCCAGCGCGGAAATAATATCCTGTCTTTTTTTTGATATCTTGAATCATAAGCCTGAGGATCCTGACTGGCCGGATAGAGATAGGTTTCATTTATCCAAAGGCCACGCTTGTCCGGTTCTCTACGCGGCTCTTTCGCTTTGCGGATATTTTGATAAAAAAGAATTGTGGGAATTGAGGAAGCTGGGAGCGACATTACAAGGCCATTCCGATAAGCGTGTTCGCGGTATAGACATAGGAAGCGGGTCTCTGGGGCAGGGTTTAAGCGTTGCTTTGGGTATGTGTTTGGCCGGCAGAATTGATAACAAGAATTACCGGGTTTACTGCCTTATGGGAGACGGAGAAACGCAGGAAGGAAATATTTGGGAAGCGGCTATGGCAACTGCTCATTATAAAATTGATAATTTATGCGCCATAATCGATTATAACCGTTTTCAAATAGACGGAAGAGTCGAAGAAATCATGAATTTAGAGCCGGTTTTGAATAAGTGGGAATCTTTTGGCTGGCATGCTATTCAGTGTGACGGTCATAACATCCAAGAGCTGTTGGAATCTTTTGAGGAGGCTAAAACAGTAAAAAATAAACCTACAGTGATTATTGCTCATACGGTTAAAGGTAAAGGGGTTTCCTTTATGGAGCATGTAGTCGATTTTCACGGCAGGGCCCCTACTGAAAAAGAGAAAGAAA
>DAOVKQ010000132.1 GCA_030631705.1 Candidatus Omnitrophota bacterium
TACTGACAATATCGGATACCAATGAGCGAAAGAATTAATCCCCCGGTAATGACCCAATAGTCCATACTGATTCGGAAGCTTAAAAGTAAAATCAATAGTAATCTCGATATTTTCGCCTTGTTCCAGCGGCTCATTCAACATAATTTTCAAAACCGTGCTGTACTCTCCTAAAATTTCATATCCTAAGTCCCGGCCGCAAGCGCTTATTTTTTCTATATTAAAATCTGCCCCTTGAATGCCGTTGGGAAAAATATTAACTTTAAAATAATTCTGGTAAAACCCTATAACATTGGCTTCTTCCGGGCTATAACTTTTATTGGCATAAATATTAAAATGGATCTCTTTTAACGTATTGCCGGTTCTATTGGTAAGGCGCACCTTTTCCAAGGCAAGCACACAATTGGTTTGAGAATTAAAATCGGCTCTTAGAAAATAACGCGGGTAAATAGCGGATAAATCCTGATGGGAATCAGCCTGCGGACTTTCGCTAAAACTGCAAAATAGCAGAGAAAATAAAATCGTGATAAATACTTTCTGTAACCGGACAGGCACGTTTTCTTCCCTTATTCCTTTAGACCGGCAAATAGCCTTGCAGCCGCGAACTCGGCAAGGGCATAATTTAACGATATCACCTCTACAATTGTCTTTTGCCGGTTTATTTCTTTAAAAAATACAGCCACCTCGGTTGCGTCACTGCATTGGGGAAACTCACCGGAAAAAGCGATTACTATCATAAATTTTTTCTTCTGGTTTCCCCGGTAAACTGTGGCTCCCATACTTTCAAAAATATCGGCTGTTTTAAGATAACAATCAGCGAAATTCCTGCTAAAAGATTCGGCATATGAAGAGCCTCGCTGCTTAAAAGGCTTAACACCGATACCCATCAACCGGCTAAATTCAACAGGGGAACAGCCCAATGCAAAGAAAATGACAACAATCAGGAATAGAAATTTATTCACTCGCTATTCTAATACTTTGGCAAGACTGCTACAAGCTGCCTTCATTCTTTTTTTCCTCTAAATCTCTCACGCACTTTGACACAAGAAGAGTGTGTTTTTCGCGAAGGTCGCAGAATTCAATACCGATATCAAAAAAAGGAATATCTTCAAGAAAATCGTTTTGTTTTTCTTTTATCCAGGTAATTTTCCCACGGCAGATCATGGGAAATCGCGTAAGGTAAATTTCTAAATCGACTATAGCGGAAATTTTCAGTTTTTCCTTAATGACTACCCGCACTCCTCCTATACTGATATCCTCAGTATAAGTAGAGAAATTTCCCCTCTTCCCGTCGCGGATATGCACTGTATAAGGAAATTCTATCCGTAAAAAACGCCGTTTGTCAATACTATCCCAAACCATATTATATATTACAGATTAACCTTTTTATCCCGCGCGATTCAAAAGCTGGCTTACAAGAGTATCTATATCGCCCTGGGATAATATTCGATTAAAAGCTTTCAACTCCTCTACTACGGATATATTAACCTCATCCTCCGCACAAAGCTGACGCAATTCTTCTATTGAAGCCAATGTCTTTCCTATCACCGGACAATTCTTATAAAAATCCGTATCTTTAGAGCTATCCCAAGACTCAGGGCGAATATATATCGATAAACATTTTTTCTGAGGACACCAAAGCACATCGCGTTGATTAATATTTGCGGCCCCCGCGATATTGATATTAACGACACTGAAAGGAACACAAATGTTTCCGTCTTCTATTTCTATTCTGGATTCAAGAGGAAGAAACCTACCAATCTCAGCCGCTATAGGGATATCGTTTAATTCGGCATAAAAACCGTAACTTAACGTTTTAAACGCTATTTTCATGCCTCTCCTTAACAGTAATTCCCCGTTTTAGTTATGAATCTTATTCATACTTATTCTAACAACTAAAATTAATGTGTCAAGAACGCAAAACTTAAATTCGAAATCCGACTTCGGATTTTCAAAGATTGGGTTCTTCTAAAATCAACTTTTTATTTTTAGGGTCAATGTTCATTATGAAATTGTCCAAAAAGGTCATGCCTAAAAGGCCGTCTCCTCCTATATCATCGCTATTCATAACCACGGCGCGAACATCCTTAACCCTGGCGTTACCAACCTGCACACTCTTTAATGTAATAGGATAAGTCGCAACACTTCTCCCGTCAGCAAGCTTTGCGTAAACAAACGGCCCTGACTCTGAGAATTCAATGCCTAATCTATCGGCTACAGGTTTTGTGATAACAACCGTACTCGCGCCCGTATCAACTATGAAATCGGCGTCTAGATAGCCGTTCAATAACACTTCTACCATCATAGTGGATCCGTAGCGCTTATAATTTATGCTATGGTGCATAAAATCACCTTCTATTATGCTAAGCCTGTTGAATAGGGTACTAAGAAAATTCTCCTCCTGTGTGTCTCCTCCCCTGTCAGAAGCGTTATGTATCCTATTAAGCTCAACCTTAACCATTCTTAAACTGCTTGCATATTGTGATATATCTTTGTCGAGAGCTGACAAATTATTCATAAGTTTTTTTTGCTTACTATCATTCAGATTCATATTAGCTATCAATGAATTAAACTCACCTATCAATGAATTGTACGTGCCGGGACTATTCTCTGCCTTAAACTTTGCTAATCTTTTGTTCACCCGGATAAACATATCGCTTAATTGCTCAAATTCTTTCTCAAGGCTGTTAAGATTGTTTATTACCTTATCTCTTAGAGCTTTTTTCCTTATCGCTTTACTTCGCAACTTTTCTAAAGCAATAAAATTACTTGCTATGGCCTTAAAAGCCGGGGGGACAAACTCCGGACGCAAAAAGTACTCACCGCTCCATTTTTTCCGCAGATTACTCTGTTTTTGAGGACTGTATTTTTCAATATGATCTATTTCGTTTCTATTTAAGGTAACTTTTCCAAAACCGACATTTAGAATTACCTTCTCCTTTGTCTCTTTTTCTATAATACCTTCCATTCTCCTTCCGTTCTTAAGGTGTATCACGTCGGAAAACACAAAACAAGAAAAAGAAAATAAAAATAATAACAACCCTAATGAGATTATCCGCAACTTCATCTGTAGAGAACGATAAAAGGTTCCGCCTTCATTACCTGCTGATGTCAGATGTTCGGCCTTGTGTTAATAGAACTATTTCTTCATGAATCTTTTCCGGAA
>DAOVKQ010000061.1 GCA_030631705.1 Candidatus Omnitrophota bacterium
CAATAACGCTTCTGTTCTTCCCCTCCTGATCCTGCCAACTCCGTGAAATGAGCCTTCCTTCAACAAGAACGCTCCTTCCTTTAGCCAAGTACTGATTGCAAACCTCTGCCAATTGCCCCCAGACAATAGCATTAATAAAACAAGTGTCTTTCTTTGCTTCGCCGGCCTTATCTTTATACTGAGTATTAGCGGCGATTCTTAAAGTAGCTACCGCGGCACCTTGAGGAGTATACCGTAATTCAGGGTCTTTTGTTAGATTACCGATTAAGAAAACTTTATTTAAACTAATCACGCCAACCTCCCCTTTAATCTTAAGCGCCTTTCTCTTTTCTGATAATGATATGTCTTAATATATCTTCTTCTAATTTAATTATCTTTTTCAATTCATCTAACTTATCGGTATCTAAATTAAAGTTAACCAGCCAATAACAGCCTTTATTATATCTCTTTCTACCTGCTCCCCGGGAACGCAGCGGAAAAGCAAAAGTTTTCTCTTTCGCCCATATTTTCGCGTTCAATACTTTACCGCCTAAATCCGTTATTTTCGTAGAAATTTTATTAAAAATACCCTCTGAATCTTCTTCTTTTAATTGGGATCTTATAATCATCATCGACTCATAATCTCTTTCCATTTTTACCTCCATATTAAATCACCGGATGAGCATCAATTTTTTCTTAATAGCCAATCCCAGCAATGCTGAACAGTTTTGTTTATCGCCTCTTTTAAAAAAATCTTTTCGCTTTTATCAAAATTCGAAAGAACATAATCTGATATCTCAACGGCCCTATCAGCAGGCCTTCCTATCCCTACTCTTAACCTATTTATCTTGTTAGTTTGTAAAATATCCAATATTGATGTAAAACCCTTGTGACCGGCACTGCCTCCGGAAGCCTTAAACCTTATCTTGCCCAGCTCCAAATCAACATCATCATACACAATAAGAACATCGTCTAAACTTATCTTTTTTGAACCAATGATTTTTTTTACGCATTTTCCCGAATTATTCATGTAGGCAAGCGGCTTAGCCAACATCACCGCGCCCCCCGCGATATCTTTCACAGCTATGTATGATTTCTTAAGTACCGACCTCTTAAAGATAAAAGATTTTTGTTTAGCTAACTCATCCAGAGCCATAAAACCAATATTATGCCGGGTAAACGCATAGGTCCTGCCTGGATTTCCCAATCCTACGACTATCCTCAACTCTCCTCTTTTTCCTTGTCTTTAGCCTGTTCCTTCTCTTTTATTACTTCAGGCTCTTTTGCCTCTTCAAGCCCCGGCGTTACTTCTTCCTCTTCGGGTTCTTCATGTTTAGCGACTACAGTAACAACTGTCTCATCCCCTGGTTCCAAAACCCGCACCTTCGCGGGAATATCTAAATCTTTTACATGAATAGAATCTCCGATACCCAAAGAAGAAACATCGATTTCTATTTTCGCCGGAATATCAACAGGTAAAGCCTCGATGGTTATGTGCCAAAGAAGCTGTTCCAAAACACCACCTTCTTTTACCCCCGCGCAATCTCCTTTAAGGGCAACAGTCACATGGACCCGTATTTTTTCTTCCATAGATACTCGCATAAAATCTATATGAATAACTTCCTCAGTCAAAGGGTTATATTGAACATCCTTAACCAGAACCAACACCGGATTCTTTTCGTATCCGTCAACATCCATTTCAATCATCATGCTTTCTGAAAAATGGATAGACTTAAGCGCTTTCATCGCCGCATGGGGGAGGTTTACACAAAGATTAAAACCCCTTCCGTATATAACCGCCGGTGTAAGCCCTTGCTTCCTCTCTTTCTTAGTTATTTCCTTCCCCGCCTTAACCCTTGCCAAACTTTTAATTTTTACCCGCTCCATAACATTAACTCCCTATTGAGCCAAACAAAACACTTATTGACTCCTCATTATGTATTCTTTTAATTGCTTCGGCAAACAAACCAGCCATAGAGATTACTTTTATTTTTCTGTTCAGCTTATTTTTTGCTACCGGTATCGAATCGCTTATCGCCAAAGAATCTATATATGAATTTTTTATCTTAGCGGAAGCATTTAAAGAAAGTATTCCATGAACCACACAGGCAAAAATCTTTCTTGCTCCGGCAGTTTTAAGCGCTTTCGCCGCTTCGACCAGAGAACTGCCTGTCGCGATTATATCATCTACCATAATAACGTTTCTTCCCTTTACCTCTCCTAAAATATGTATTACCTCCGTAGATTCAGGGGTATTTCTTCTTTTATCGACTATCGCAAGCCCGGCCCGGAATTTCTTAGCATAAGCCCTGGCCATCTTAATCCCTCCCACGTCCGGAGAAACAATCGTGAGGTTGCGGATTTTTTCTTTTCTAAAATAATCGGCAAACACATCTATCGCGTAAAGATGGTCCAAAGGAATATCAAAAAAGCCCTGGAGCTGTCCGGCATGTAAATCCAGGGTTAAAACCCTGTTTGCTCCGGCGCCGGTTAAAATATTAGCTACTAACTTCGCGCTAATCGGGACTCTGGGCTGGTCTTTCCTGTCCTGACGGGCATAGCCGAAATAAGGAATTACCACGGTAATCCTTCGGGAAGAAGCCCTTCGTAAAGCGTCCAGCATAACAAGAAGCTCCATAAGGTTTTCATTTACCGGCGGACAGGTAGACTGGACAATAAATACGTCCTTTCCTCTTACGTTTTCCTTAACCTTAACTCTTACCTCTCCGTCACTAAACCGGCCGACTTTGGCTTTTCCTAATTTTACACCAAGACATGAACAGATTGACTTCGTCAATTTAATATTGGAATTCCCACTAAAAATAACTAACTTATCCATAGCTTATGCCGCCTTTTTGCGTTTTTTCCTTTTCAAAACTTTTGCCGGAACTCCAACAACCACCTCATTTTGTTTAACGTTTTTCGTCACCACAGAACCGGCGCCGGTAATTGCTCCTTTGCCGATTTTTACCGGAGCGACAATGACCGTATCTGAACCTATAAACGCCTTGTTACCGACTACAGTACGGTGTTTTCTTTTACCGTCATAATTAGCTACCACCGTACCCGCGCCTATATTAGTGTTATCTCCGATAAACGCATCGCCCAAATATCCAAAATGCTTCATGCGGACATTCTTACCGATAGTAGTACGGTTAACTTCGGTAAAGCTACCGACTACTACATCATCCTTTATGACAGTGTTATTTCGCAAATGGGCAAAAGGGCCTATCGTGCAATTGCTGCCAATTATAACATTTTTTCCGATAAAGGTAAAGGGATAAACTATTGAATTTCTGCCGATTTTAGTATCAAAATTTACAAAAGTCGTGTCGGGATCCATTATCATAACTCCTTTATCCAAAAGAAAATCCAGAAACCGCCTATTGAGTATTTTTCGCGCCACACAAAGGCCGCCTTGAGTATTAACGCCTAAAACTTCAGTATTATCCTTGAGTTTAAACCCTTTTATATCCAGCTCCCGGCGGTAAAATATATTTATAAGGTCGGTAAGGAAATATTCTTTTTTCTTAGTGTTTATACGGATTTTTTTCAATCCCTCCAGTAAATACGCCGCCTTAAAACAATAAATACCGCTATTAACCTCTTCATTGGCCGGACCGGAGAAAAATTCTGTTTTTTCTACGATCGATTTAACATTACCTTTGGTGTCGCGTAAAACGACCCCTAAATCGCTTTTCTTCTCAAAAACCGAAGTAACAATGGCACAATCTGCCTGTGTTTTAAAAAAGAATTTGCTAAACTCAGCCAAGGTAGAAGCTTTAATCAAGGGCGCGTCTCCGCAGAGCGCCAAAACATTGCTGTTTCGGGAAAATAAACCCTTTGCCGCTTCAATGGCCTTAGCGGTTCCGTTTAACTTGTTCTGACGGACGAAACGCACACTTTTAAACTTACTCTGTATCGCTTTTTTCACTTCATCTTCCTGATGGCCTAAAACAACAATTATCCGATCAATATTTTTATTCGCGGTTAAAGCTTCTAAAACATAAAAGATAAGGGGTTTTCCACCCAAATCTAAAAGGACTTTAGGCAGGGAAGCTTTTATTCTTTTACTCTTACCCGCAGCTAAGACAACAGCCGTTATTTTTTTGTTCATAAAAAACCTCGGGTTATATTTTTGGCTGCCCGGCCTGGACTCGAACCAGAAAAGTCAGCTCCAAAAGCTGATGTGTTACCGATTACACTACCGGGCAAATATATAATTTATAAAATTAGCAGGAAAACAAAAATTAACCCTCTACGCTTGATTCTTCTGTATCCGGAGAAACCTCTTTGTCACTACTTTCCTGCTCTTTATAATAAGCGTCCAATACTTTACTCTGAAGATAATCCCTAAACTCCTGATTAATAGGATGGGCTAAATCCTGATGCGTGCCCTGCTTGTTATGCGATGTATCCTGGGGAACAAGAGGAAGCTGAACACCGCAGCAGCTGCAATATTTTCCGCCTACATCGACTTTTCTGCCACAACGAGGACAGAACTGTTTCATTTTACGCGCCGGCATTGCTACGAAAAGGCCGCTATTACCGTCAATAACTTTGATGTTTCTTACCACAAAAGAATTATCAAAAGTTACTGTTGCATACGCCCTAAGTCTTTTTCCATCTCCTTCACGAAGAGAAACCCTCACTTCTGTGATCTCCATAAAGAACCCCCTTTTTTAATAGGTTTTTACTTCAAACACCAGCCATCCCTGGCTGCGCGCCTCCCGTATTATACTTTGAGTTTTTATTTTATCTTTTTGAGATTGGATTTTCAGGAAAGAAAAAAAAGCACTTCCCGACCCGGTAAGCTGGCAACAAAGGCCTCTGTTCACAAGAAACTCTTTTACCTTTCTCAGCTCCTTACACACTGATAAAGCAGCCTTCTCTAAGCAATTAAAACTTAATTCCACTAGAAGTCTATCCTGTTCTTTTAAAGTACCGATTAACATATTAGCATTGCCGAAAGATTTTGTCAAATCAGCTTTTGCTCTTTTGTACACTGACGCGGTAGAAAGTTCGATTTTCGGATAAATCACAAGGTAGTTGAATTTTGCCTTTACATCCAGCGGTTTCACTATCTGGCCTCTGCCGGTAAGAAGCCCCCAGGGATAATCGTAGAGAAAAAAATTAACATCACTACCGAGCCTCGAACCGACTTTCGACAACTCTTCCGGGGACAAATTCATAGTTAAAAGTTTATTAATGCCTAAAAGCGTATAGGCGGCATTGGAAGAGCCTCCGCCCAGTCCGGCACCGATAGGTATATTCTTTTTAAGAGAAATAGTAAATCCGAAAGGAATCCCATATTTCTCTTTCATTAGTCTTGCCGCTTTTAGGACAAGATTGTTTCTATTATTTAATTTCTTATTACTGCAAGAAAATTC
>DAOVKQ010000036.1 GCA_030631705.1 Candidatus Omnitrophota bacterium
GAAATCTTTAAATCTCACAAAGGAAAGAAAATACATATATTGTCTCCTGTTGTAAAAGGGCGAAAAGGAGAGCATAGAGCTCTTTTGGAAAGACTTTCTAAGGAAGGATTTGTCAGGGTAAGGATTGACGGCGGGGTATATGATTTAGAGGAGAAAATAAAGCTTGATAAGCACCGTTTGCATAATATCGATATCCTGGTGGATAGAGTCGTGGTTTCGGGCCGGAGCAGAAAGAGAATCGGCGATTCTGTTGAAACTGCTTTAGAGTATTCCCGTGATTGTGTCCTAATCTTCATCCCGCGCGATAAAACAGAAACTTTTTTTAATACAAAATTCAGCTGTCCCGTTTGCGGGATATCTTTACAGGAGCTTGAGCCAAGGATGTTTTCATTCAATTCTCCTTACGGAGCATGCCCGGCATGTAACGGTTTAGGGACGAAATTAGAATTTGATGTAGACTTGATTATTCCCGATAAGAGTAAGTCAATAAGGGAAGGGGCAATCGCGCCGTGGCGAAAAGGAAATCGCGGTTATATTTTGTATTACCGGAGTTTACTAAGAGAATTGGCCAATGAGCTTGGATTCAGCATGGATATGCCGTTTGAAATACTGCCCAGGAAGATAAGAGATATTATTCTTAACGGCGACGATAGGGTGTGGGTGTGGGGTAAGCCTTTTGAGGGTGTTATAGGGCGCCTGATGCGTACCTTTAAAGAGACCGATAGTGCCTACGCAAAAGAAGAAGTTGCCAAATTCATGTCTAAGCTTACCTGTCCGGCTTGTTCCGGCGCGCGGCTTAAAAAGGAAAGTTTAGCGGTATATATTAATAATAAAACTATATGGGAAATAACAAAAATGGATATAGGTCAAGCAATAGATTTTTTTTCAAACCTAAAATTGGATTCTTATGAGGAGAAAATAGCTTATCATATAGTAACTGAAATAAAGAAACGGCTTTGTTTTTGCTTTGATGTCGGAATATCCTATTTAACCTTAGATAGATTGAGCTCTACCCTTTCCGGCGGAGAGGCTCAAAGAATCCGGCTCGCTACACAGGCTGGTTCAGCCCTTAGCGGAGTTATTTATATCTTAGATGAGCCTACTATTGGCCTTCACCCTTATGATGATAAAAAGCTGGTGAATACCTTAAAGCGGTTAAGGGATTTATCTAATACAGTGCTTGTTGTCGAACATGATGAATATGTTATGCGTAACAGCGATTGGATTATTGACCTTGGCCCGGGCGCGGGAGATTACGGAGGTGAGGTGGTGTATTCCGGAGAATTGCGCGGCCTTATGCGTAGTTCTTCTATTACCGGAAGTTACCTGAGAGGTAAAGATAAAGTTCATATTCCCCGCCGGCGCAGGGGGTATAAAGGTAATCCCTATATATTGATTAAAGGGGCAAAAGAGCACAATCTTAAAAATATAGACGTAAAGATTCCTCTAGGCTTATTTATCTGTGTGACCGGTGTATCGGGTTCGGGAAAATCAACGCTTGTTGATGATATTCTTTATCAGGGCTTGGCCGGTAATCTTTCACGAATTAAAGCCAAACGGATTAAATGTTCCAAGATAGAAGGTTTGGAGTATATTGATAAGGTTGTAATTGTAGATCAATCTCCCATAGGGCGTACACCCCGTTCCAACCCCGCCACTTATACAGGAGTGTTTACCTATATAAGAGAGGTTTTTAGCAGGCTTGGCGAATCGCGGGCCTGGGGGTATAAACCTTCACGTTTCAGTTTTAATGTTTCCGGAGGTAGATGCGAAGCATGCCGGGGAGAGGGTACAAAAAAAATAGAAATGCATTTTTTACCCGATGTTTATGTGCCTTGTCAGGTATGTAAGGGTAAGAGGTTTAATGAACAGACGCTCGAGATAAGATTTAAGGGCATTTCGATTTCTGAGGTTCTAGAGATGAACGTAGATAATGTCCAGAAGCTTTTTAATAATTTTCCCGGAATTAACAGTATACTTCAAACCTTAAGGGACGTTGGACTTGGCTATATATCTTTAGGCCAGGCAGCAACAACTCGTTCCGGCGGAGAAGCTCAGAGGATGAAGCTTGCTTCTCAGCTGAGAAAGAAATCCACCGGAAAAACATTTTACATTTTTGACGAGCCTACTACCGGTTTACACTTTGATGATGTTAATAAGTTTCTTTCTTGTATTCAAAGGATAGTAGATAAGAAAAATTCCGTTTTAATTATTGAGCATAATTTAGACGTGATAAAATGCGCCGATTACATAATAGATTTAGGCCCCCAGGGTGGAGATAAAGGGGGTTATGTTGTTGCCTGCGGTTGTCCTGAAGATATTCTGCGATGCAAAAAGTCTTTTACTGCGAGATTCTTGAAAAAGAAATTGTCCGTAACCAAAAACAAGAAATGGACAGGAAGAAGATAGTAATAAGTATTATTTTATGTTTCTTAGGGTTATCTTTATCATATTCGGCTAACTATGAGGATGATGACCTTACTGTGGTCCTTAGGTCATTTTCTAACGGATTCTACGGTGCCAGCGTATATCTGCTGGAAGAGTTTTTAAAGGATTACCCTCAGTCTGATAAAATTCCCTTAGCTAAAATAACTTTAGCAAAATCTTTTTACCATAAAAAAGAGTATCTCAAGGCTATTTTCTGCCTTAAGGAATTAGATCCTGCCGGGTGTGTTGATTTTGCCGATGAGGTATATTATTGGCTTGCGAAAAGTAGTTTTGCTATTGAGAGTTATCAGGATGTCATTAAATTTGCCCTTAAGACAGTTGATGATTATCCTGATTCGATTCTATTCTGGGAGGCATATTATCTTATCGCCCGAAGTCATGCCGAAACGAATAATCTACCGGCAGCAGAAGATATTTTCAAAAAGATTGTTTTTAGTTCAGGCGGAACAAACATAAAAGAACGTGCGTGTCTCGACCTTATCGAATTATATTATAGCCGTAAAAAATACTCTGATATAAAACTATTAGTCTCTTATTATTTGGAAAACAATCCCGGAGGTGGATTGCTTGACAGGGCGTATTTTTACCGCGGGGAATGCTTCTATCATGAGTTAGAATACGCGAAAGCAGTATTAGAGTATAAAAAAGCTTTAAATCTAACTAATGATGAACGATTTAGGGATTCTATTTATCAGGGCATGGGGTTGTCTTATTTGTCTAAAGGTGATTACGATGAAGCAAGGAGTAGTTTTGACAATATAAAAGGAGAAGAAGGGCGGCTGCTATCACGCGGAATATATTATTTTAAAACAGAAGATTATTCCAAGGCATTGAGGGCTATCGACATGTTTTTGGAAAAATTTCCTAAAAGTAGAAAAGCGCCTTTAGTTTATTTATATAAAGCCGAGAGCCTCTATCATACGGGAAGAGTAAATGATGCTCTTTGTGCCTATAGGAGGGTGGTAGATAATTTTGACCAGTATTCTTATTCAAGCATAATAAATAATGCCTATTACGGAATTGCTTGGTGCTATTTAAAGAGAGGGGATTATAAGAAAGCAATCAGGATATTTGCCAATACCGCGAGGAATACAGATGATCCCACTGTATGGATAAGTTCCAAGATTCAGATAGCGGATGTTTATAGAGAGGCAAATTATCTTGACGAAGCGTTAGTGCTCTACGAGGAGATCTTAAAGAAATATCCGCATAATATTTATTATGATTATATACAGTTTCATGTCGCGATGATTTTTTTAAATAGAGGTATTTGGGATGAGGCCGTGTCAATTCTATTAAAATTAAGAGAAGATTTTCCCCGGTCTGGGTTAATTCCTGAGATTTCTTATTATATAAATACTATTTATCTTGGGAAGAAAGATTTTAGCAGGGCCGAAGAAGGGCTGTTTGAATTTATCTTAAAGTATCCCGAACATTCTTTATCCGATCAGGCTAAATATTTATACGCGAAGACCCTGTTGAATCAGAGGAAGTATCGGCAGGTTTTTCTTTTTTACAATAAGGAAATCCCCGGCATTAAAGAAGCCCAAATAAAACAATTAATGTTTTTAGACAAGATAAAAGCTTGTTTTGATAGTGATGAGTACAGTAAAGCAGAAGATGCCGCGAAAATATTCATAAAGGATTTCCCCGATTCCGCTAAATTGCCGGCAGTTTATTTATTATTGGCGAAAATATACGAGAATCGGAATATATTTTTAAAAGCTGAGCATTTCTATAATCTAATTATACGAGAATATCCCGATAATGAAGTTTTTAGTGATGCGGTTATCTCATTGGGATATCTTTTTAAAGAAGTAAAGGATTTTGAACGGGCAGTGGTGTATTTTAAGAAGGCTATTGATGCTGATTTTGATAGTTTTAATCTGCGGTTTGCTTTGGGTTTTTGTTTGGAAAAACTTAAGTCTTTCCGGGAGGCGTTAGAGGAGTATTCTGATATCGCGCGTGATTCCCCTGAAGTTGACGATAAAGTCAGGGCTTATTTTCGCATGGCAAGAATTAAGGAGCGTCGGGACAGTATTGAGGAAGCAAAAAATATCTATCGTAAAATTATTAAGCTGGGAAGCGAAGAGGCGAAAATTGCCCGGAAAAAATTACAAGAACTGGAAACTGCTGATTGAGAAAAGCAGTTAATTCATTTTATTTATTTTTGTTCTAGTGTATAATGGCGCTGTTGCAAAATAGCTTTTTGTCATTGTCCGGCTTGACCGGACAATCCAGGAATTCTGGCTTCCCGCTTCCGCGGGAATGACACCTGTAGGACATTTCACAACAACGCTATAATTGTGTGATAGTGTACAGGAAATAAAAATCAAATATCAAAATGAAGATGTAAAATGCAAAATGAATTTAAAAAGGAGTAAATATATCCAGAAGAGTATTAAAAGCATTAGAAATATTAGTTTTTTAAAAGCTTTAAATTTTAATTTGTCATTATGACTTTTGCATCTTGATTTTTGAATTTAACTGAAGTTGACTTATCAGAAAAAAATGGGAAAACTCCGGTAAGTCTCATTGAGGATAACGTAATGATTGGTCTTATATCTAAAGGAGTATTATTCATGGCTCGAGGCGGATGGCTGATGCTGCCTATAGTCATTTTTTCAATTTTTTCCTTAACTATTATAATTGAAAGGTTTTTTTTCTTTATGGATTTTAGGAAATTTAAGACGCCTAAGATAGTTAGCGATATCCTTGTTTATATTGATAAAGGCAGAATAAAAGACGCTCTTTTAGTTTGTGAGAAGAACTCTTATTATATAACCAACATTCTGAAAGCGGGCATATATCGTTATAATTATTCCAAAGAAATTATCAGGGAAGCAATGGAGAAAGCGTCTTTGTATGAAATACCCAAGCTGGAGAAAAACCTGGGTTTTTTAAGTACTTTAGCTCATGTTTCTCCTCTCCTTGGCCTTTTGGGTACAATAGTGGGGCTTGTGAAAAGTTTCTATAGCATTGAACAAAAGGCCCACAGCGCCGGCATGGTTAATCCTTCTGATATAGCCGGCGGCATATGGGAAGCCCTTCTTACTACAGTCGCGGGGCTGGGAGTGGCAATAATTAGTTATCTTGCCTATAATTATTTTTCTCATAAGGTAAACAAGTGTATTTTAGAATCAGAACAAGCAGCTACCGAATTGCATGAATTGGCCTTAGAGAAGCATCAATTATGAAATTTAAGCGCCGAATGCAGTTAGAAGTTGGCTTAAAACAGATAGAAATAACGCCTTTGATAGATTGTGTTTTTTTGCTGTTGATTTTTTTTATGCTCACTTCTAATTTTATAATTGCTCCGGGAATTAATATACGATTGCCTGAAGCAAATTCAGCGGAAGTGGTGGAAACCACGACTGTCACTGTAACCATTTCTTCCGAGGATATAATTTATATTAAAGGAAAAGTATTGACTGAGGGGGAATTAAGCGACTACTTAAAAGAAGCAAAGCCAAAATCTATATTTATAAAGTCTGACCAGGATACCAGTTTAGGGGTTGTTGTAGGAATATGGGATATATGCAGGAAATTAGGGATAGAAAGGGTAAGTATAGCTACTACCCAAAGGGAGCAGTAATCGCCAAAGTAGAAAAGACTGGACAATGTTTTTGGATTTGTGATAAAATAAATTGTAGACTGTATAATTATAGACTTAAGTAGACATATGATGATTACCGAGATCGGAATTGTAGCTGGTGAAGTTTGGCATGTTCTGGATAAAAAGGAAGAAATTTTTATTTCAGAGATAGCCGATAAGCTGAAAGAGTCCCGGGAGTTGGTGTTTATGAGCATGGGATGGCTGGCCAGAGAGGGCCATGTGGTATTAAAGAAGGAGAACGGAGATTATAAAGTAAGTTTAAGATGAAGAAAAGTGTTATTTTAGTAGTTGTTATGGGGGTGATGCTTATAGTCGTATCTCTTTCTCTGGTTGCTCTTCATATTATGAGCCAGCAGGGGAGGATTACTGAACATAAGATAAGAAGAACGCGCGCGTTTTCTGCCGCTAGAGCAGGTAGAGTGGATGCTTTTGCTAAATTGATAACCGGCGTAATCAATCTTTCTGCTATTACAGTGGGCAGTCCCCATAGTTACTCTATTGCGGGTTTCGGTAGCGGCATAGTCGGTTATCCTTCCGGAGGGTATACTATTACAGTTAAGGTAGTGAAGGAGGGTGATGCGGCTAATGGTTGTCCTGCGGGTTCTCCCTCGGATTATTGTGTGACGACGTATGTCAATTATGACCTGTAGTGTAGTTAATTCTGCCTAACAGATGTAAGCATTATCTAGTATCCTGCCGGTATTGTC
>DAOVKQ010000057.1 GCA_030631705.1 Candidatus Omnitrophota bacterium
AAGTTCGATATTATTATTATAGACTCATCCGACCCTATCGGGCCGGCAAAAGTGCTCTTTTCCAAAAAATTCTACTCCCGGGTGCGCTCATGCATGTCAGCTAACGGAATAATGATGTGCCAAACCGGTTCAACCATCTTACAAACTGATGAATTAAAGGAATGCTACAAAACACTTAAAAAAATATTCCCCTATGTTTTTCTACATCTGGTAGCTATTCCAACATATATCGGCGGCTTTTTCAGTTTAACTATTGCTTCCCGCAAAATAAATCCTCAAGGATACAGTATACAATCAATAGAAAAGCGATTTAACAAACTGGATCTCAAAACCAACTATTATAATCCCTACATCCACAAAGGCAGTATGCGCCTGCCAACCTACGTAAGGAGACTAATTGCATGAAGAAAACTTACGGCTACGAGCTCGTAATGGATTTATATGAATGCGACAAGAGCATAATATCTTCCAAGAAAAAACTGCAGGAATACAGCGATAGATTATGCAAACTTATAAAAATGGAAAAATACGGGAAGATTCTTCTTCCCTATTTCGGCGAAAACAAAGCATATACTAAAGGATATTCTCTCATCCAGCTTATAGAAACCAGTTCTATTACCGGCCACTTCTCCGAACTCTGGAGGACTGCCTACATAAATATCTTCTCCTGCAAAACTTATAATCACGTAGTAGCGAAGAAATTCACAAAAGATTTTTTTAAGGCGCGCAGGATAAAAGCCCGTTTTCTAATTCGCTAATCTACCCTCAACCCAGGCTTTAGAAAGTGACACCTATTTTTCCCCTATTTCGACAATGGAAAGGCCACGGGGTAATTGCGGGATGAGTTTATCTTTAAATTCATCAACAGGAATCTTTGCGGTAAAATAGAAAGTAATATCTACTATACCTTCTTGGCCGAGCTTTAGGGCATCGCCGAAGCTCAACTTGACATGAGGATTAAAACCTTTGGTAAAATAAATAGGCAAATCCGTCCTCCTTAAAGCTCTTCCCAATACTCTTACCAGGTCAAGCTGGGAAAAAAATTTCATCTGTTGGTGTTTTTGAAGCTTTACTTTAAGTAAGAATCTTTCATTATCCATATAATTTATATAATTACATAGCTATCAGCTGTCGGCTTTCAGCTATCAGATTAAAGCTTAAGCTACCTTTTTAAAGCTGAAAGCTTATGGCTGAAGGCTGAAAGCTTTATTATTTCATTTCTATATGGGAAAAACTGAAATTATCTTTTTTTCTTTGCAAATAGTCCTCCATGCTTGTGCCGCTTTGCTTAAAAGCTTCCCGCCAGACTGAATAATTGAACCTTTCATCATAGGAATCAAACCGCGCCCCCAGGCAAAAGGCTCTATAAATAACTTTAGAAAAACTTCTGTCAGCATAAGAAGTGACTGCTTCAAGTATACTCTTTCTAATATTGGAAATTGATAATTTTACATCCCTGTCTCTTGGTATATTGCTCAATATCAATTCTTTTTTCTTTAAAAGCTTTTGCGCGCTTTCCATATCAACGTCTTCAAAAGAAGAAAACGGTTTGGGTATAAATGCATTTATACTTAAGTTTATCTTAAGGCGCGACTCAGCTTTTAGCGTCCGCAGAAAATCCCCTATTGCCAGTAAATCGGAATCTTCTTCATACGGCAATCCAAACATAAAATAAAGCTTGATATGACGGGAATTAAGAGATTTTAAAACCCGTGCTGCCTCAAACAATTTATTGAGATCGATTTTTTTATTGATTCTTTCTCTCAAAGTCTCGGTAGCAGCTTCTACGGCAAAAGTAGCCGAAACCTTCTTTATTCTACGCAACGACTTATAAAGCCTGCCCACCACATCCTCTATCCGCAGGGAAGGCAAAGACACCCCTACACATTTATCTTTAAAGTATGCGGTTATCTCCTCAACTAACTTCTCTATATTTGAATAATTTGAAGCTGAGAGAGAAAGTAGAGAAAGATTCTCATAGCCGCTGCTTTTGTATACTCCTTTAGCTAAATCAAGCACTCTTTCTACGCCCCTCTCCCGATAAGGAAAATACAGGCAGCGGGCCTGACAAAAAGAACATTCATTGGGGCATCCGCGGGCTATCTCAATCTGCGCGCGGTCATGAACAATTGCTGTATGCGGCGTAAGCCAATTGACCGGGAAAAAAGAGTTATCTAAATCTTTAACAAAAACCTTCCTTATGGGAAGCTTTGCATGTTTATACTTTTTCTCAAAAACAAATCTGTTCCCCTTTATATAAACATCGTAAAACTTAGGGATGTAAAAACCGTCTATCTCAGCCAGCGCGCGCAACCGTTCTTCTTTGTCTTTATACCGTTTTATGATTTCAGCAAACTTCTCTGCCTGAACCTCAAACTCTCCCAGGAAAAAAACATCAACAAATTCAGCCAAGCCTTCAGGATTGGCAATGCCCCCGCCCAGGACAATGGTATCCTTGCGTTCTAAAGCCCGAAGTTCAACCCCTCCCGAAGAAAGCATAGCCAGAAAATTTGTAAAATTAAGCTCATAGCCAAAATTAAACCCCAAAATTTCAAAATCGCAAAGGGGCGTTTTAGTTTCCAGGGAAAAGAGTTTTTTTTTCTTCTCTGTTAAATAAAGGTATAAATCCTCATCAGGCATAAACACCCTTTCACAATAGATACCTTCAAAACTGTTCAACTGGCCGTATATTATCTTCATTCCCACGTTGCTCATGCCCAGTTCGTAGAGATCGGGAAAACAAAGACAAATTCTGACCTGTCCGGGGAAATAAGATTTCTTTATAACATTATGCTCGTTGCCGAGATATCTTTGAGGTTTCTTAAAATTAATCCAGTCCATAACTTTTAAAAGCTTTCGGTATTCAGCCTCCAGCTATCAGCTTTAAATAGAAATTAACTCTTGTTCTTAAATTTATAGCGTCTTCTTATTCTGACAGCTGAAAGCCGATAGCTGATAGTTTATCAACCTTGCCGCGCGATATTTAAAAATATTCCTATTGTAATTGCGGTCATAATAAGGTGAGTTCCTCCGTAGCTCAAGAATAATAAAGGTAAGCCTACTACCGGAAGTATCCCCATTGTCATACCTATATTAATAAATATATGCAAAAAGAAAGTTGAATATATGCCGACACAAAACAACTGAGCAAAGTCATCTTTAGTGTCTTTGGTTCGCGAAATAATAATCTTTAAAATAAGAAAATAAACAGACAAAAGGAACAGACACCCTGCCAGGCCGAACTCTTCAGCTATAACGGTAAAAATAAAATCAGTATGGCGCTCAGGCAAAAAATTAAACTGATTCTGGGTTCCCGAAAGAAACCCTTTACCAAACAGACGACCCGAACCAATGGCTATTTTAGACTGAATAATCGTATATCCCGCTCCTAAAGGGTCAATATCGGGATTCAAGAATACCGCTAACCGTTTTTTCTGATAATCCTTCAATAACCGCCAGCCTAAGGGAGAAATAACCATTCCTATTACAAGAAAAAGAATAAAATACCGTTTGTTTATCCGGGAAGACAATCCCATCATGAAAAAAAGAATAATTAAAGTAGAAGCTGTGCCTAAATCGGGCTGCTTGAAAATAAGCAAACTGCTTAGCACAACCAAGAAAAAAGGCATAATTACTTTTCTTAATACAATCCTTTGTCCTCCCTCGCCCTCTAAAGAAAAACATCTTGCCAGGACTATAAGAATTGCTATTTTAGAAAATTCCGAAGGCTGAAAACTAAAGCCAAAAAAAGAGAACCATCGCTGGGCTCCCATTATTTCTTTACCGAATAGTATAACTCCTATTAAAAATATAATACTTAGCCCGTATATTATAAAACTTACATCATAATAGATTCTATAGTTTATAAACGAGAAAATAATGACTACTACCCAGAAAATCGCGATCCACATAATCTGTCTATGGAATATTTGTTCATTTTTAAATTCACCACCCTGATGCAAACTGCTGTATAAAGAAACTAAACTTAATACATTTAAAACGATTAAACAAATAAGCAACACTTTCGGTTTTATCAATCTGTCCATATCAATACTCAATCAACTTATTTTCCTTTAATTTATTCAAGAACCGGTAAGCCACCCTTACCGCCTCCGCGCTTGTTCCGACATTCTCTAATAATACACATATGCTGTATCTGGGATTATGATAAGGAAAAAATCCTACAAACCACCCGTGGGACTTGCTGACGTTCTGGGCCGTTCCGGTTTTACCGCTTATGCCCAGGCTTAAATCTTCCAGAATATGAGCAGTTCCTTCCCGGTTCTTTACAACCCCTCTAAGAGCCTGCTTCACTACTCTCAAATGATAGGCCGATAGATTAATGTAATTTTTACTCACAATCCCGGTTTCCATGCCTTCCACGTTCTTAAGAAGATGAGGAGTTATAAGATATCCCCCGTTAGCAAATACCGATATTGCCACAACCGTTTGTAACGGCGTTGCTTCTAAATAACCTTGACCGATGGACATATTCACTGTATCGCCTTTAAACCATTTACATTTTACATTTTTCATTTTCCAGCCGGCATCACCGACAATTCCCTTTTTTTCATATGGCAAATCAATCCCCGTACTTTGTCCCAACCCGAATTTTCTTGCCCACTTGGAAATTCCGGACTCGGTCAGTTTCATGCCCAAATTATAAAAATAAACGTTACAGGAATGAATTATAGCTTGGGTAACATTTTCTTCTCCATGAACATGAGCACAACGAAACCTGTGATTACCCAGCATAAAGGAACCATCACAGTAAAATGTTGTTCGCGGCGTTATAAGGCGTTCTTCAAGCCCTGCCATAGCAAGAACCGGCTTAAACACCGAACCCAAAGGATAATAAAGCTGTATTGCCCGGTTAAGAACCATTTTCTTACTGCTGCTAAATATTTTTCCCACATTAATGCCTCTGATTACATGATTAAGGTTATAAGAAGATTTTGAGCATAATACTAAAATCTCGCCGTTATGAGAATCCATCAGGATAATCGCGCCCTGCCTTTTGCCTAAAGCCGTATAGGCGATACGCTGCATGGGGATACTTACGGTTAGCACGATGTTTTTCCCGCGCCGGGCATCCCTATTACCTAAGAACCCTACGATTCTTCCCCGGGAATCAATTTCCAACAGGCGCCCTCCGTCCTTTCCTCTAAGATAGCTGTCATAATACTGCTCTACTCCTAAAAAACCGACCCTCTCATAAGGAGTATAACCATAAGCTTTAAGCTGATCATAAAAAGCGCTTGCCCTTTTTACGTAACCTAAGACATGCGAAAACTCATAGGCACAAGGGTAAAAACGCCTTGGCCCTTGTTTAATAATAATATCCTCACCAAAAGCTTCTTTCAATTCCAGAACTTTGGACTTACTTATATCATCGGCAATGTTTACCGGAGAAAATAAACTCTTAATATTACGATTGTAGTTTTTAGCAATATCTTCGGGCAATAAACCTAAAAGTTGGGCTAT
>DAOVKQ010000124.1 GCA_030631705.1 Candidatus Omnitrophota bacterium
ATTTGGTCAACCTTGTTGATAAACACAACGACTGCCGGAACATTTACCTGACGGGACAAAAGTATGTGTTCTCTTGTCTGAGGCATAGGGCCGTCGGTCGCAGCTACAACAAGAATAGAGCCATCCATCTGGGCCGCACCGGTAATCATGTTCTTAATGTAATCGGCATGACCGGGGCAATCGATATGCGCATAGTGGCGACTTTCGGTTTCATATTCGACATGAGAAATATTGATAGTCAAACCTCTTTCTTTCTCTTCGGGCGCCTTATCAATATCCTCATACGCCAAAGCCTTTGCGTAACCTGCCGCGGATAAAATTTTCGTAATAGCGCTTGTTAGAGTAGTTTTACCGTGATCAACGTGACCAATAGTTCCAATGTTTACATGAGGCTTATTTCTTACAAATTTTTCCTTTGCCATACCATACCTCCTTTAGGACTAAATCCCTAATATCCTGGCTATAATTTCCCCGGGAACTTTCCCATAGCAGAAAGGTTCCATTGTATATGAAGCGCGTCCCTGTGTCAAGTTTCTTAATACATCCGCGTAATTAAAAACTTCTCTGAGAGACACTTCCGCCTTCACTTCTTTTACATTTTTACGGTCGGAAATCAATACAATTTTCGCCCGTTTGCTATTTAAATCGGCAATTACCTGACTCAAATACCCAATAGGAGTACTAACCTCTAAATCCATTATCGGCTCAAGCAATACCGGTCCGGCTTTGCTAAGACCATCTTTAAACGCTATTTCCGCAGCTATCTTAAAGGACATTTCCGATGAATCAACTTCATGATATGAACCATCGATTAAGGTAACTTTTATATCAATAACCGGATAGCCGCCCAAGACTCCGGAATTTGCCGCGTCAAATACACCTTCTTTAACCGAAGATATAAATTCACGCGGTATAACTCCGCCTTTTATTTTATTCTCAAAACAAACTCCGCCTTTAGCTTGAGGTTCCATAAGAAGAACAACGTGCCCATACTGGCCGTGTCCCCCGCTCTGTTGAATGAACCGTCCGGGAGACTCCACTCTTTTAGTTATAGTTTCTTTGTAGGCCACTTGAGGCTTTCCTACCCGGGCAATTATCCTAAAATCGCTTAATAACCTGTCTACCAATACTTCTAAATGAAGCTGCCCCATTCCTGATATTATATTTTGCCCGGTATCCGAATTATAAACCACCTTGAATGACGGATCTTCTTCGGACAATTTATTGAGTGCTATAAATAACTTATCCTGGTCTGCCTTTGTTTTCGGTTCTATAGCCATAGAAACAACCGGCTCGGGAAATTTTATTTCTTCGATAAGTATTGAATGGTTCGGGTCACATAGCGTATCCCCGGTCGAGGTATTTTTTAAGCCGACCAAGCATACTATATCTCCTGCCTTAGCCTCCTTTACCGTCTCCTGCTTATTGGCATGCATCCTGACTATTTTAGTTATTTTCTCTTTAGTTCCCTTAGCTACATTGATAATCGTACTCGAGGCGTTAATCGTTCCGGAATAAATCCTGGTATAAAATAATTTTCCCACAAAAGAATCAGTGAAAATCTTAAAACACAGCCCGCAAAAATAACCCTTATAATCAATCAGTTTTTCATGTGTTCCTTTTTTATCAACAACAAAACCTTTTGTTAATTCTAAGTCCTTGGGCGAAGGTAGAAAATCGCATACCGCATCCAGCAGCGGCTGGATCCCTTTGTTCTTTAACGCCGAACCGCAGAGAACCGGATAAAAATTATTGCTTAAAACATTTTCGCGAATAACCCTTATAAAATCATTCTCGTTTAGTCCCGAACCTTTTATAAATTTATTCATAAATTCATCATCCAATTCGGCCAATTTCTCAATCAATCTATCGCGTAAGAATAAAGCATCTTTCCTTAAACCAGCCGGGATATCCTCGCATTTGACCGTTTTCCCTGTTTTACCGGTAAAATAGAAAGCTTTTCCTTTAATAAGATCGACTAATCCCGTAAAACTATCGTCTTCAAATATAGGCATTTGTACAGCAACCGCGTTCGCGCCCAGTTTGTCCCTTATCTCCTCAATAACACCCATAAAATCGGCACCTACCCTATCCATTTTATTCACAAAAGCAATCCTTGCAACATTATATTTATCAGCCTGGCGCCATACAGTTTCACTTTGAGGTTCAACACCGCCAACCGCGCAAAATATTACTATTGTCCCGTCAAGGACCTTAAGGGCTCTTTCCACTTCAACCGTAAAATCTATATGTCCGGGGGTATCGATTATATTAATATTACAATCCTGCCATTTACAATATGTGGCGGCACTTGTTATAGTAATGCCGCGTTCGCGTTCCTGCTTCATCCAATCGGTAGTAGCTGTGCCGTCATCCACTTCTCCGATTTTATAGACTTTCCCGCTGTAAAAAAGCACACGCTCGGTAGTAGTAGTCTTTCCGGCATCAATATGAGCCACAAAACCAATATTCCTGGTAAACTTTATATCCTCTTCCATTTTCGTTACCGCTATATTCAACTTAACCTCTCTGTGCAAAATCTAACAGCATTTACCGCAACAACAACCTTCAGAATTTAAAATGAGCAAAGGCTCTATTGGACTCTGCCATCTTATGCGTATCTTCTTTCTTTTTTACAATCGCCCCTTCATTTTTATAAGCGGCGACAATCTCATCAGCTAACTTAACATGCATCGGTTTGCCCTTCTTGCTTCGTGAGGAATCACGCATCCAACGTAAAGCAATGGATACACCTCCTGCCTTAGTAACTTCCATGGGAACCTGATAAGTTGCTCCACCTATTCTACGCGGTTTAACCCGCAGCCGCGGCCGGATATTTTCTAATGCATCGAAGAAAACCTTTAACGGATCCTGCTTGGTGCGTTGAGCAACAATATCAAAAGCACCATAAATTATTCTTTGAGCAATAGTTTTTTTCCCGTCTCTCATAATAATGCTTACAAAATTACCGATAGTATCCGAATTATATTTCGGATCATGCTTTGGTTCTCTTTTTGGCGCGCGTCTTCTTCTCATATCAATCCTTCCCCTTTAGTTACTTTTTCGGCCGTTTTGCGCCGTATTTAGAACGGGACATTTTTCTATTTTGTACCCCTTGTGTATCCAGAGTGCCTCTTATTATATGATAACGCACTCCTGGTAAATCTTTAACCTTACCGCCCCTAACTAAAACAATAGAATGCTCTTGCAGGTTATGTCCTTCTCCGGGTATATAAGCGGTAACCTCTTCCCGGTTTGTCAGGCGGACTCTGGCGATTTTCCGTAAAGCCGAATTGGGCTTTTTCGGCGTCATTGTCCGCACCTGAATGCATACCCCTCGCTTCTGAGGACATTTCCTTAATGCCCGCGCTTTTGTTTTAGATTTCTTCGCTTGTCTTGACTTTTTTAGCAACTGTGCTATTGTTGGCATTTTTCCACCTCAACTTTCCGATACCTTTTTAACCCCGTTCCTGCAGGAATCAAATGTCCTACAATAACATTTTCCTTCAAACCCCTTAGATCATCTACCTTGCCGCTGCTGGCAGCATCAGTTAATACCCGCGTTGTTTCCTGAAAGCTCGCTG
>DAOVKQ010000037.1 GCA_030631705.1 Candidatus Omnitrophota bacterium
CATAATAGGAAATTTTGTGACTACATGCAAAATAGCTTTTAATCGTTCGCCGGCTATTTTTTTCAAAGCCTCGGACATAATTTGCATGCCGAAAAAAAAGAGCCCAAGCCCGCCAATCAATAAAAATATTGTTTCTTTAACCATCATTTATATTTTTTATTCTTTACGAAAAAGGCCGTTGCCTTGATAAGGGTACAATAAAATACTGCTTATGTCAAGGGCACTGAAAGCGTTTCCACAAAATCCGCCCTATCCTCTGAAAAATCCTGATAATATATGGTATTTCTTAAACATGGGGAGGTGAATTATGTTAAGAAAATACAACCAACGAACCAAAACAAAAGAACGGCGCGGACACATAAGGTCTAATAAATCTCTAACTGTAACACTGTGTCCGTCAAAATACTTGCTGAAAAATGACTTTCTGACTAAAGATATCTCTGAAGGAGGAATATGCCTGCTCACTCGCTACAAAATGGAAATTGGAGAAAATGTAAACTTAGGTATTTATCTACCTGGCTCTAAAAAACCCGCGCTGGCTGTCGGAAAAGTCGTAAGAAGAAACGAAACAAATGATATCAAATTTCCCTTTTTATTGGGAATAGAATTTACTGAAATAGATAGTGATGCTTATCAGCAAATACGTAATAATATAAGATATTATCTCCTAACAGACCAATGATTATAGGCAAACCAAAAAAGTAAATTAAACCATAGATCCTTCGACTTCCTTTGGTCGTTCAGGATCAATTCGACTGGCGTAAAAAATCCAGTATCTTTCTATCTGCAGAGGCAAGATCTAATTTTCCAATTTCTTCTAAGCCTAGCCATTTAAAGTCCTGGCACTCTATACATTGTATTTTTCCTTTTAGAATAAAAGAGTTATAAAGATATATGGTTATTCTCATGGAAGGAATTTCATCTTCAAAAGTAGATACTAATTTACCGACAGAAACCTCAATCCCAAGCTCCTCTTGCATCTCTCTTTTTAAAGCTTCCTGTTTGTTTTCGCCTTCCTCAACCTTACCTCCGGGAAATTCCCACATTGAACCAAACTGATCATTTTCCAGCCTCTGGCAAACTAAATACTTCCCCTTATGCCTAATAAGTGCCCCTGCTACATCAAAAGTCAGTTTTTTATCACTTGCCATATTTTCAAGCTTTGCGCAGCTCCTGCAAAAAAAGAGTTGGTTCCTTTTATTGCCTGCCAATCTATTTCACATTTCAGTGCCTGACCTTATATGCTCTGCTTCGCGCCTCAATAGCTAATACGCAGGTAGCGCTTCGCAGCAGCGTTCTTCTCCGCCTTACAAAATAATGAATTTGCCCTGTTGGACTCTCACAGTATGAACAATTAAGTGAAACTACGGCGACGTTGCTTCGAAGCCCTACCATCGCTTTACTTGCGAAGGGCGAAGAAGAACGGAGAGGGGGAGATTCGAACTCCCGGACCATTACTGGTCACGTGTTCTCCAAACACGCGCACTAAGCCGGACTATGCGACCTCTCCGAAAAAAATGAAGACAATCAAATAAGTTCTTTTTATTGCACAAAAAACGGGAAAGACTTTATTTTTTCTTAAGCTGAATCATAATTTGCTTTTCAGCCTTAATCCAAATATCCAAATCTTTGTTGCCGGGTTTATCCATCTGCTTCCATATATAATATGCCCTTGTTTGTATGTATTCGGAAATTTGCTCAATAGTAGGCTGCAATTCTTGCGCTTCGGTAAAATGTTCTTTTTTTTCCGAAACTTTGGTTTTCACTCTACTGTTTGCCTTTGTTTTAGTTACAGCCTTTTTAACAGATTTAACAATGCGCTTCCTTTTGACAACCATCATTTACCTCCTTTCATAGATGTATTATTACTATTTTATCTGGGATATCCCACAATTAATGTTAAATGAATCTTTTTTGCCTCTATTTATAAATAGAATCGCGACTTGCTGATATACTTTCTCAAATCCGCCCTCTGAAGAAGAAACCGAATAAACAGGCGCGACAAAAATAGTCGACTCAGTCACTTTAAAATTAAAACATATTTTCTTAAAATCATCTTTTATGGTCAAATCTTTTGCCCTGTCGATTACTAAACTTTTGGAAAGCTTTAGACGCTTCCCGCCGGCAATAAAAGTTACGTGTTCGGGAGACTGCAGAGATAAATTGAATTCTGTGCCAAAATCATATTTCTTAAAAACTGAAATATTCTTAAAATTATACTTAGCATCAAAACAAGAACCAAGAGAAAAAGAAATCCTTTTCGCGAATTGCAAGTCCTTATTATAATTATAATCCAATACAATACCGGTTTTGTTCTCTTTAATGTTCAACTGATAACTATCATTTCCCAAAGTCTTAAAATTTCTGCCGTGGATAAAATTATCAATAGTTATTCCCCTGGACAGAATATGATCTACCAGGCAAAGTTTTTCGTAACTGTCATAAACAAGATACTTATCTAAATTTTTCTCCTTCACCCCTATACTGTCGTGAATTGTCTTAATTTTACCCGCGTCCTCACCTATATTATCCTTTATCTTGGCGTGATATGATTCTTGCTGCCGGGTAATTGTATTTACAATATTGAAACTTTTATCTCTTAGGCTTAGCTCAAGGAAAGCTCCCCCTTTATCAGACAGCACAGCAACAAAAAAAGAGTTTTTTATAATTGTCTCTTGGTAACCGTCTAAATCAAAATCAACTCTTTCACACGACAACGAGCCCTTGAATTTACCTTTATCCAGCTCTTTTTCCGCTTTTATCAAATTCTCATAAATAGCCGCCCTGATATGCCCCAAATAAAAACCCCCGAAAATACCGTGCCAATAACCACAATTGCACTGGGCCTTATAGAGACAGTCAAAGGCCATACTATCTTTACTGAGTTTAGCCGAATTAATCTTATGACTTATAAAAAGCATTCTTTTATGCATATAATTTAAACGTTGATATTTACTATAGAAATTCCTAAAGAACCCTCCTCTTATGAAGTCTTTTGCCGGACGTAAATTCTCATTGCGCTCAACACATTCTTTTAGCCTCTGATAATTAATAAAACTCTCCGGGCTAAGCACCCATTCTCCCATCTCCTCATAAGAAGCTGTGGGTAGATAAATGAGTCCCTTTGATTTAAATTTAGCGACTGCTTCGCCGGCGGTAAGGGTCTCGATTACATTTCCCGCTTCTGTCAGGAGGCGAAAAAAATTATCAAGCCATCCTTTATTATAAACCCAGTCATAAGTATGCGGCCACATTCCGAATTTCTCGCCGTCATCAAAAAGAGTAATTAAAACGTCTTCTTCTTTAGCAAAGCTCTTTAAAAGGCCTATGGCTTCATGAGCCTGAGAAAACGGTATTTTATAACGCAGCTGCTTGCTGATGGGAAAAACAAAGATTGGTTTTAGTGATTCTTCGGTAGTATAGTAGCCAAAAAACTCTTCCTCATTCATCCCGGCATAGCGGAAATGAGTATCGTCTAAAAAAGTATAGCTAAGGCCTGCTTTGTTGATTATCTCTGCCAAAGGGGGCTCCCAAACTCTCTCCGTAAGCCATATTCCCTGCGGAATCTGTTTAAAAGTTTTTTTTATGAACTTATTCATCAGTTCAATCTGGGATAATTTATCCTTATCACTGATAATCGGCAAAATAGGCTCATAATATCCGCCGCTTACAATTTCAATCTGGCCGCGTAAGGCCATGTTTCTTAATTTATCGATAAAATTCTTATTTTCGGATAAAATCCAATCATACAACGGTCCGCTCATATGGACATTGCATTTTATATTTGGATATTTATCAAGAATATTTATGAAAGGAAGATAACAATTATCAAAGGCTTGTTTAAATATATGCTCGAAATTACCTACCGGCTGATGGTTGTGAATACCGAAAACAAAATATACTTTCCCCATAATTTCTCACTGTCCGTTCGTCAATCACGCGGATAAACACAGATGCACTCGATACTAGATGCTCGATTCTCGTTTTTTAAATTTCTTTTATATTTATCATCTATCATGTAATATCGAGTATCAAGGATCAAGGATCAAGCATCGAGCATCAAAGACATCTGCGATCATCTGTGTTCTTACATTATATAGGAAGGCGGTTTTTTGCCAAGAATTTTATAAATCTTCTTAATATAAGAAAAAAATATTTTTTCAAAATCACCGGCTACATCTTCAAAAGTATTCCACCAGTTCCAATCGCTTCCTTCAAGAATATAAAAATACCCCAGGAGCTTCTGTTTGGTTTTCTCATCTTCAGGCATATGCTCTATTAAATCCCGCACGCGTTTTAAAGCCTGCCAATTCCTGTTATTGTCGCGCGAACCTACCCATACGCCGAAATCTGAATTTATCCATGAACCCGGGGATAACCTTTGCAAAGGTTTTGCCTTCTCGCGCGAAAGAAATTCCGAAGGAGTGCTAGAGCAAAGAATATCACTTCTTTCTAAGCCCGAATAAACTGCCTTTAAAAAATCTATCCCGCCGTTTTTGTAATACTCCCAGGCATTTTCTCCATCCATAATAATGGTAATCGCGCGGTGCTTCAGTAAATTTTTTGTATAATAATGCGTCCGCTTAAAATGTTCCAATAAATCATTCGCGGCAAAAGCAGAGTCTTCCCATCCCTGATAAATAAAACTTATGGCATCGGATAAATTCCTGTCCCGGAAAAAGATGTTCATTCCTCTAAAATTATACGGACGGTAAATTATATGCCTCTGGTCTTTTATCAAATCATAGGGCACAAATTCACTGGTAAGGCTTTTAAACAATATTCCTTCATCGGTCCCGATCCACTTAAATCCTTGTTTGGCATAGATCTTAACCACCTCTTCCGAAACACTCCCCTCTGAAGGCCAGCTTCCTTCCGGAGAATAACCAAAAACTTCACTGAATATATCGCAAGCTTTATCAAGATGCCAAACGCAGTCTTCGGGATGAGAAAATCGCAAGCGCGGGACATTAAGATAGGAAAATTCTCTCACTATATCAGTATCACAAACCAAAGGCATAATAGGATGGGAATAGGGGGTAACAGAAAGTTCAATTCTCTTTTCTTTAAGCAGCCTTCTATAAAGCGGTATCGTTTTAGAAATAATCCTGTATTGAGCGTCAATAATATATTTCTTATCCTGCTGTTTATATCCACAACCCTTAGCAAGCAAAAGCTTTAGATTTTTGTCTTTCTTGAGGGAATAAGGATGAAACCAGGAAAGATTAAAAATTGCCTGTAAGTCTCCTAGTTCCTGATTGCTAAATTTTTTATTTTTACCTTGTTTCTTCCGGTATAACTGCAGGTACCGTTTATTGAAGCGTATTCCCCGCTCATAATTTACGGAAAAAAATCTATCAACGATAAACTTTCGTTCTCTCGCGCTTAAATCGGCAGGGTTTTTTAAACTTAATTTAGCGTAATAATCCTGCGCTTGGCCGTTCGCGTATTCAAGCAGCTGAGCAAGCAGAATACCGCTAAAATTAAATGTAGCTTTTACCTTGTCAAACTTATCTAAAATTGCGGCCATACCGTAATAATCTTTTACGCCATGCAGCCTAACCCAGGGAAGAAGGTAAACCCCGGTCTGCGGATCTTTATAGCAGGGTTGGTGCATATGCCATAAGAATATAACTTCGGTAGGTGTTTTCGTCATGCTACTTGAACTTTAAATCCTAAATTTAGGATCTTGTCATATTTACGATTGGTAAATAGAATAATTTATTTCAGGAAAGATATTGTCTTTTCTTTCTATGTCTTCCAATTCTTCAAAATTATAAGAGCCTCTCTCCAAATAACTTTTCAAGACATAAAACCGTTCAAGATGAGTAACCGTCCTTTTGCCCGCATACTCAACAAAAGTTCCGGTCTTCATCATAAAAGCCCAATCGCTTGACTGGGCAAGTAAAAGCTCTCTCGCCATCTGATTTAACACTCTTGCCTTTAAGTTTCCGCCTGAACCGAATTTCTTTACCGTATCGACCATGGCTTCGCCCGCGCGGTGTAAATGAGGATAAATCCAATCATTACTGCTATTGAGCCATACTTCATGATAGCCTTTCCAGCCCCAGCTGCTTTGCGCCGGATTTATAACTTGATTTTTAGGATAAACTTTCAAATAATTGATTGGAGTTATCAACTTAATTGTTTTCTGGTCATAATGTATTTTCTTAATAAGAAACTCAAGCCAATCGACGCCTTCAAACCACCAGTGGCCGTAAAGTTCGGCATCATAAGGAGCAACCAGTATCGGTTTTCTCCCCAGGAGCCCAGAGAGATGCTCAACTTGTTTCTGGCGGTTAAACATAAAATTTCCGGCATGCTCCGCCGCCTTGCTTTTTGCCCGCACGGGATCGTAAACTTGCTTATTAGAAACAGGGCCGGTAATTTTATAATATTTTATTCCCGTGAATATCCTTGTCCCGCAGGGCGAAACATAGGGTTTTATATAATCATAATCCAAATCAAACCCGGCATCACGGTAATATTCCCGGTAGTTATAGTCCCCGGGATAGCCTTCAACAGAAGACCAGACGCTTTTAGAAGATTCATGATCCCTTCCGAATACGGCAACTTCATTTTTGGTATAATATCCGGCATAGACTCCGAATTTTGGCCGGGGGCGCGAAAAAAGCACTCCATGTGTATCTAAAAGAAAAAAATCTATCCCTTCCTCTTTTAAGAATTTATCCAATCCGTCAAAATACCCGCACTCAGGAAGCCAAATTCCCCGGGGATTAATGCCGAA
>DAOVKQ010000052.1 GCA_030631705.1 Candidatus Omnitrophota bacterium
AACAAACAGATTTAAAGGCTTTTAATCTCATCAAAAACTTTGCGGGCAATAGCATCATAATCGGCTCCTTCCTCAAACCTGCCCATTCTCTTGAATACAACCTTAACCGGACAACGCTTAAAGAACTTTGCTCCTTTAGGCAACACCTTATCTGTATTAGTTATTTTCGCGATAACCACCGGAACAGACGTTTTCTTAACCAGAAAACCTACACCGCTAAAAATTTCATCATTGGCTGACCCCCGTGTACCTTGGGGAAAAATCAGTATAGGCTTATTTTGTTTTAACATTTTTATAACCAATCTTATGGCAGAAATATCAGTCTTGTTCCGGTTTAAAGGTACAGCTCCTAAAGTTTTTATAATAAAAGCAAAAAATTTGTTTTTAAACAGTTCTTCTTTAGCAAGGAAGTTCAACCGCCTGGGACAAGCAACAGCTAAAACAGGAGGATCTATATTGCTTAGGTGATTGGAAGCAAGGATAAACGGACCCTTCGAAGGAAAAGCGCCTTTTCCTTTTGTCTTTACTCCGAAAAAAACATTAAAAATTACTAATATTATAGTGCGCGTAATCCAGTAAAGCATATAAACTCATAATTCTTTAATCATTCTCTTTCCTATATTAATCAAGGTCATTGCCCCTTTCTTTGATTTTGCCTCCGCATATACCCTGACTATAGGCTCTGTCCCCGATTTCCTGAACATAAGCCAATTATCTTTGGTAACAACTTTGATACCATCGCTTGTATTTACTCTTTGAACTTTTTTACCTAAAAGTTCTTGGGGAAGCTTAAGCGAAGAAAGTGATTTCCTAACGCTGGTAATTAAGAAATACGTTCTTGCATAATACCATTTACCGTATTTCTTCCATAAATCGTTTAACAGCTGGTCAAAGTTCTTCTTTTCCCAGGCAATCATCTCTAAAAGCATAAGAAAAGAGGCTGTTCCGTCCCGCTCCGGTATGTAGTCTTTAAATCCTATTCCTCCGGCCTCTTCTCCCCCTATAGAAATCAATTTCTGTTTAAACAAACCGGAAATATATTTAAAACCCACGGGAGTTTCATAGCAGGGAATCCCCAAAGAAAAAGCAACATCATCAATCAAATTACTACCCACAACTGTCTTGGCTATGCCTCCCGTTTCTTTTCTGTTTTTAACCATATGTATGGCTAAAAGCGGAAGCAATACCTGAGCATTAATAAATTCTCCGTTTTTATTCACAGCGGCAATTCTATCCGCATCACCGTCTAAGACAATCCCTAAGTCATAACCGTCTTTTTTTACCTTTTTAATAATTTCTTTTAGATTATCTTCAATGGGCTCAGGATTGGTGCCCCCAAAAGAAGGATTAAATTCATTATGAAGATAATCTATTTCTACGGTGGAAGAATTTATTATATCTTGCGCAAAACTACCCCCCACTCCGTACATATTATCGACTAAAATCTTTAGTTTTAATCTCTTTATTTTCGATAAATTCACAAATCTCTTCAGAAAATTAGTGTACTCACCGGTTACTTCTTTTACCTTAACACGTCCGCTGCGTATACTATCCTGAAAATCAATTAGCTTTGGTTTTCTTTTATAAAACAGACTTTCTACCTTATTGGTAAGAGCCTTATCGGCCGCTCCCCCGTCTCTGGTTTTAATTTTTAATCCGTTGAATTTAGCGGGATTATGTGAAGCAGTAATCATAACCCCTAAATCATAGCCGTTATAAAGTGCCTCAAAACTCACCACCGGAGTAGGCACTGCCGAAGAAGAAAGAACTATTCTTATACCGTTAGCAGACAATACGCGGCTAACTTCCATGGCAAACTCTTTTGACAGAAACCTACGGTCATAGCCGACTATAACACGCTTGGTTTTTTTGGGTTGTTTTTTTAAATAATCGGCGATCGCCTGAGAAACAATCCTTACATTCTCAAAAGTGAAATCATCGCCGATTACTGCCCGCCAGCCGTCTGTTCCAAATTTAATCATCATCTCTCCTCAATAACCCCGCATCCAGAAAACTGGGTGCGGGGGAATTAACCGCTAATCCATATAAAGATTATTTTTCTTTATGTAAGCGGCAACTTTCTCCGGAACAAAATATTTTATCGATACGCCTTTCTTAATGAACTTTCTCACCAAAGATGAATTAATGCCGATATGAGACATGTCTATAGTGATAAAACCTTTCTTTTTTCTTAGCGGGAAATTCTCCCGCTTTACCACCACTACCTTGGCAAGCTTTGTGATTTTTGCGTAATCTTTCCAAGTATAGAAATCCTTGGCCAGGTCGGAACCTATAATAAGAAAAAAATCTCCATGTGGATACCTTTTTTTCAACTCTCTTAGGGTATCAATGGTATAGGATATTTTTCCCCGTTTTATTTCCCAGTCTAAAACTTCAAAGGCGGAATTACTCTTTACTGCCAGCCTGACCATGCGCAGACGGTACCGGGGAGCAATCAAATACGCATTCTTATGCGGAGGCTTATTCGCGGGCACAAAAAGAACCTTATGTAAGCCCAAAGACTCTTTTACTGTCTTGGCCAGAATAAGATGTCCTATATGCGGCGGGTTAAACGTACCACCCAGTATTCCTACCTTCATATTGATAAATACTTCCTTAATACTATTTTTAAACTCTAAATCTCAAACCCTAAACCCTAAATAAATCGAAAACCCAAAGCTACAAACCAAAAACGAATCCCGCTATCTAATTCCTGTCTTGGGTTTTGTATTTTATTCATTTTGAGTTTATTTAGGATTTAGAGTTTTGTGTTTAGGATTTTTATATTATACTACGTCCGTATCTGTCCACTGCCCCGGGCAATCCACTTATACGTAGTCAGCTCCTCCAAACCCATCGGGCCGCGGGCATGCAGTTTGTCGGTTGAAATCCCTATCTCCGCGCCCAAACCAAATTGATATCCATCACTGAAGCGTGTAGATATATTCACAAAACAACAGGCAGAATCTACTCCTTTAACAAACCTATCGGCATTAGGAATACTATTAGTAACTATGCTGTCAGTATGCCTTGAACCGTATAAATTAATATGCTTAATCGCGTCTTCTAAAGTACTGACTACTTTTAACGAAACAATTAGATCGAGATACTCGGTGCCCCAATCTATCTTGGATGCTTTTTCAATTCCGCTAATAATTTTGCGCGTCTGTAGACAACCGCGCATCCGTACTCCAAAAGAATCAAATTTTCTTTTTAACTGCGGCAAAAATTTGCCGGCAACGCCCTTGTGAACAAGAATAGTCTCAACAGAATTACAAACCGAAGGCCTCTGAACCTTTGCGTTGATGCATATATTCAAAGCTTTAGTTATATCGGCAGCCTTATCCACGAATATGTGACAAACTCCTTTATAATGCTTTATTACCGGAATACGCGAAGTCTCTACTACTTTTCGAATCAGCGACTCTCCGCCGCGGGGAATAACCAAATCAATATAACTATCCTCTCTCAGGAGTTCATCTACTGTTTTTCTGTTTGTTTTCTCAACCATAAAGAAAACAGGAAATTTTATCCCGCTTTTTTTCAGCGCCTGCCGGAGAACCCTACTAATTGCCTTATTCGAGTTTATTGCAATAGTCCCGCCTCTTAATATACCGACATTAGAGGTCTTAAACAATAACCCCACACAATCGCTGGTTACATTGGGCCTTGCTTCATAAACAATAAAAACAACCCCTATAGGAACTCTTACTTTTTCCAGTTTAATACCATTAGGCCTTTTACTGGCTGTTATTCTACTGCCTATCGGATCAGGCAGGCAAGCCACTTCTTTTAAAGAAATGCTCATTTCTTTCAATCTTTTGTCGCTAAGCTCCAGTCTATCGATAAAACTCTGCTTTAACTTAAGCTTTTTCGCCGCGGCAATATCCTTTTTATTTTCTTTTAAGATAAACCCGCGCTTCTTAATTAAAGCTTCCGCCATATATTTAAGGGCTTTATTCTTTTGTTTTGTGGTTAAACCGGTCATTAAGAATGAAGACTCTTTTGCCTGCCTTAAAAGATTGTTTACATACATGCTCATGTTTACCTTATTAGCTTATAATATTTACTTAAACAATCAACTCGGAGATGACTTAACAAAATCATCTCTATGCACTACTTCTTTTTCAAATTTCTTTTGTTTTTTCCCTTTTAGCTCCTCAAAAGAATAGTTTACTAAACCAGATCCTAAAATTATTCCCTCTGTATCCGATATCAGCACTGCATCGCTTTTTTTAAACGAGCCTTCCACCTTAACTATGCCTACCCCCAACAGACTCCTGCCTCTATTCATCAGGGCATCTTTAGCTCCTTGATCTATAAAAATAGTTCCTTTCGGTTTTTTACAAAAAGCAATCCACCTTTTTCTTGCCTTATCCCTGATTCCTGAGGGTAAAAATAATGTCCCTATTCTTTCCCCCTGTAGAATACGGTAAATAACTTCTTTGTTGCGTCCATAGGCAATTATTGTTTTTATGCCCGAAGAAACTGCTACTTTTGCCGCCTGAAGCTTGGTAAGCATCCCCCCGGTAGTATGAGTTTTATCTTCTTCCCGGGCTAAAGATAATATATCCGAATCTATCCGGGAGACTTCTCTGACTAATTTTTCCTCCTTAAGCAAACCCTCAACATCAGAAAGCACAATTAGCTGTTCGGCGCCGGTCAAATCGGCTACCAGCGCAGAAAGGTGATCATTGTCACCAAAACGAATCTCTTCATAAGACACTACGTCATTCTCGTTAATTACCGGTATAATATCGATCGATAACAGTTTGTCAATTGTCTTACGAATATTTATGAACCGCTTGCGGGAATCAAAATCATCCCAGGTCAGCAGTATTTGAGCGCACCTGCGTTTGTATTTTTTAAACTTATCGTTAAAGACATCCATTAAAGCAATCTGCCCGAAAGAAGAAATAGCCATAAGGTAATGAATATCGTTAGGCTTTCTTTTATGCCCTAACGCATTCAGTCCGCAGGCAATTGCCCCTGAACTTACCAAGATGATCTTAAAACCTTTTTTTTCTACCCGAAGGACATCTTTTACAATCGCATTAATTAAAGAAGAGTCCAGGCTGCCTCCGGGAGCAATAATACTGCTTCCGATTTTAACAACTATTTTTTTCATTACTATGCCTCTCTGCGTTCGGCAATTGATTACACAGATTTTAGAATAGATTACACCGATTCTAATTATCTCGCTATTTGCTACTTTTTAAAGAGTTCTTTTGCAATCTTCTCCTTAAGTTTATCTATATTGCGACCGGTTTCTACCGATATAGGCATAAAACTACTGTTGATTTCTCCATCTATTTTATCAGCTTTGGTCAATAAATAGAAAATTTTTTTATCCTTTAAAAAAGTTTTATTAAATATCTCTATCTGGCCCTTAAGCTCCTCTGTCTCCTCTTTTAATCCTTCGGGATTAGCGCTAAGTAGAAAAATTATCCTCGTCCTTAAAAGATGCTTTAAGAAATCGTTACCAAGGCCCTTGCCTCTATCGGAATTTCTGGCTAATGCCGGAAAATCCAGAACAGAAAACCTCCTGAATTCATGTTCAAAGAAAGACCGGATACAGGAAGTAGTCGTAAAAGGATATTCGGCAACTTTATATTGTTTACCGGTCAATAAATTAAAAAGTGAAGTTTTTCCTGAATTAGGAAAACCCAGGATAGCAACGTCATTAGGAATCCTATAATCCAAAAT
>DAOVKQ010000131.1 GCA_030631705.1 Candidatus Omnitrophota bacterium
ACCATACATAGTTTCTTATTTAATGAAATAACGTCTTTATAGGAGTAGACGGTTAGCCTGTTGAAACGCGAGAAGGCCTGGCCCTTTAGGAGGAGAAAAATATGCAAGTAAATGAAGCGAGGATATTTGTCGGGAGGTTTAAATTAAGATCAGGTCTTTTAATGTCGCTCACAGAGTTTTGTAAACAGAAAAACATAAGGTTGGGCGTGTTTTCTGTTATAGGAGCTTTGACCAGCGCGAAATTAGGATATTACGGCCAGGACGCGAAGAAGTATATTGAATGTGTTAGTTTGGATAAGAAGCTTGAGATAGCTTCATGCGTTGGTAATATATCACTGAAAGACGCGGAAATTTTTGTTCACGCGCATATAACACTGGCAGACCATAAGGGGCGCTGTTATGGAGGGCATCTTATGCCTGATTCTATTATATTTGCAGCTGAATATTATATCAAAGAACTGGCAGGGGGAGAACTGGAGAGAAGATATGACCCAGAAACCGGGCTTAGTTTATGGTTAGAGGATTAGTAAAGTAGGAGGTGATAATGGCTAGTTTAAAGGATCGTATTATCCGAGCTGCTAAATTGGACGTCAACTTGTATGAAGAGGTTGAGGCTGATACTACGGCAATGGACCAAGCCATGGGAGTTGTTATTCTTTCTAGTATAGCAGCTGGAATAGGAAATATTACTAGAGCAGGATTTGGCGGAGTTTTGATGGGGACGGTTGCAGCCCTTATTGGATGGTATGTCTGGGCATACCTAACTTATTTTATTGGTACGAAGTTCTTCCCCGAGCCACAGACTAAAGCAGACCTTGGAGAACTGCTGCGTACTATCGGCTTTTCGAGCTCTCCCGGTTTGATTCGAGTGTTAGGTATCATCCCTGGGTTGCAAGGGCTAGTTTTTCTCGTTGCTTCAATTTGGATGCTCGCGGCGATGGTTATCGCGGTTAGACAAGCGCTTGATTATAAAAGCACAGGAAGGGCTATAGGGGTTTGTGTAATCGGTTGGATTATTCAAATGTTCATATTTGTGTTATTGCTTACAATGTTGGGCGGCCCTAAATAACTCTAAAAGTAGTAGGGAACGCTCATTAAAGAAGAAAAGGGGGTCATTGTAAAAAAGGAATTGATCCTATTATACTACAAACTGGACAGAGTCTTCTTTTGACAAACCCTGCGATGAAAAATACTATTCAGAGCATATTATCTAAGTATTGGGGGTATAATAATTTTCGGCCGTTTCAGGAGAAAGCGATATCGTCAATATTAGATTCCAAGGATACTCTTACCGTGCTTCCTACCGGTGGAGGAAAGTCTATTTGTTTTCAACTCCCGGCTTTAATTTGTGAGGGGATGGCGGTTATTATTTCTCCTTTAATATCGCTGATGAAAGACCAAGTAGATTATTTGAAAGATATTGGTATTGCCGCAGAATGTTTGAATTCAAGCCTTAATTCCGCTGACAGGATTAAAATTATGAACCGGATAAAATCCGGCGATTTGAAGTTTTTGTATTTAGCACCGGAAAGGCTTAGGCTTGAATCAATGAAGGAGTTTTTAAAAGATGTTAAGCTATCCTTTTTTGTTATTGATGAAGCCCATTGCATAAGCCACTGGGGGCATGATTTTCGAGAGGATTATCGGAGCTTAGGAATAATTAAAGATGAATTTGAAGGAGTTTGTGTTCATGCCTTTACCGCTACCGCTACAGGCCGAGTCCAGGAAGATATCGTTAAGCAGTTAAAATTAGAATCTCCCCATTTTTATATCGACAGTGTAGACCGGCCGAATTTAACTTACCGTATGTTGCGGCGTTCCGGCAATCTAATTGGGCGCATAGTAGAGGTTATTAAAAAGCACCCTAATGAAGCGGGGATTATCTATTGTTTACGCCGGGCCGATGTAGACAGCATTTCGGAAAAGTTAAACAGTTTAGGATATAAAAACCTGCCTTATCATGCCGGCTTGGCCGGAGAGGTTCGTAAGAAGAATCAAGATAAGTTTTCCGCGGAAAAAGTATCTATCATTACAGCCACTATCGCTTTTGGCATGGGTATTGACCGTTCTAATATCCGCTACATTATCCACGCGGCCATGCCCAAATCTATCGAGCATTACCAGCAGGAAACCGGCCGAGCCGGCCGCGATGGCCTGCCGGCCGATTGTTATATGTTTTATTCCGGAAGTGATTACCGCACTTGGGAACATATATTGGCTGATTCTTCTCAAAGCCAGATAATGATAGAGAAGCTTAAGGCGATGTATAATTTTTGCGGCCGTCCCGGATGCCGGCATCGCTACTTAATTAGCTATTTTAATCAGGATTATAAAAAAGAAAACTGTCAGGCTTGTGATTATTGCCTGGGAGAGTTTGATATGATTGATGAACCCTTAGCTGTGGCTCAGAAAATATTAGCATGCGTAAAACAGGTAAGGGAGAAATTCGGCGCTAATCACGTTGTGGAGATTCTCAAAGGTAATTTGACTGATAATATCAAACGCTGGAAGCACGATCAGCTCTCTGTGTTTTCTTCATTGGCAAGTGAAACAAAGGTATTTATCCGCAATATGGTTGAACAGTTGCTTGAACAAGGTATACTTTCCCGCGAGAATGAATTCCAGACTTTGTTTATTGCTGATTTAGGATACAACGTCCTTAGCGGTGAGATGATTCCCAGGCTTGCCAAGCCGGTTACTATTCAGAAAAGGAAAGAGGTTGAGAAAAAGCGTAAGATACGACATGATATTGACTGGGAAGATATTGATGAGCAGCTATTTGAAGCTTTGCGTGCTAAACGTCGTCAATTAGCCGCAGAAAAAAATGTTCCCGCCTATATCATACTCGGTGATAAAACCTTAAAAGATATGACTAGAATAAAACCGGTTTCCAGAGAGGAATTTTCTACTATTTTTGGAATAGGCGAGGTAAAATTAAATCAATATAGCGAAATATTCACAAAGATAATAAAAGAATACTTAGTTTTAGAAACCCAGGCTAATTTTATTGACGAGGCTGACAAAAAAAGCTAAAATTCATTCATGGCAAGGATAGCAAGAGTTGTTGTTCCTGGATTTTCTCATCACATAATCCAAAGAGGCAGAGGTACACATGAGAATTAAGGTATGCGTGATTTTGTCTTTATTTTTTATTTGCCAAATTTATGGATACTCTGAAGAAATTCATTTAAAAAATGGCGATACAATAAGCGGAGAAATAATTGAGCAAAGC
>DAOVKQ010000056.1 GCA_030631705.1 Candidatus Omnitrophota bacterium
AGAGAGGTTATTTTTGAGACTCTCTCCGCAAAAGAAAAGAAGTATTTGACCCAACTCCGCCAAAATGATCCTGAGAAGTTTAGAGAGGTTATCCAAAAGAAAGTTAAAGAAAGGGGCGAATACTTGAAAAACCTTAAAGAAACCAATCCCGAAGAATTTAAAGAAATCGTGCGAAAAGCCGAGAAAAAGATAAGGGAGAGGCTCGAAAAGCTTAGAGAAGAGGACCCTGAAAAATTTGAAAAAATCATGGACAGAGGGAGAAAAATGAGGAAACAAAAGCTTCAACAACTTTGCGATACTGATCCCGAACGGTGCGCGGAGCTCAAAGAAAAAAGGTTACACCATATAAAGAGTATGTTAAAAGAATTAAAAGAGGAGGATTCTGAAAGTTACCAGAAGATTAAACGATGGCTGAGGAAGAGCAAAGACGTTTCCTCTGAGGAAACGGGAGAATGAAATCCTTATTACGCCCCGTGGCATCATGCCAGAGGCAGATCTCCGCCAGAGGCGGATCAGCCTCGGGCTGAAGTCTTTGGCTGAAGCCACGGGAGGAGTATCCAGTTCATTCTCCGAAGCCGAACCCGGATTATCCTACTACGCCTCGGGGGAGAAATTCATAGAAGCATGGCTTCGTAGGATTATTCTCCGCACCTTCGGCGAAGGAGAATAAAGTCGTCGAAAAAGACAATTTGACGAATTTGAATATTTAGTATAAACCCATGCTTTTTTATAAAGAAAAAGAACTTAAAAGCCTGATTGAAAAGTTTTCTCAAGGCGAAGAGGAGGCATTTAGCGATATGGTACGCCTGGCTTCCTGTGATGTTATAAATATTGCTTATCACTATACCTCAAACTATGAAGACGCAAAAGACGTTGCTCAGGAAGTCTTTTTAAAACTTTACAGAAAGATACAAACATTTTCTCATAGCTCTAAACTTTCAACATGGCTGTACCGGATCGTTGTAAATGCAAGTATTGATTTTTTGCGTAGAAGAAGAAAAACTGTTTCTTTGCAGGAGGCAATAACCAAAGATACAACAGAGCACGGCGCAATATTGGGAGAAATAGACAAGAAAGATATGCACTGTCGCATCGTCAATAGTATAGAGAGGCTATCGGCGAAACAGAAGAAGGTTATTATTCTTAAACACTTTGAGGGTTTAAAGATTAGTCAAATAAGCAAAATTATGGGTTGTTCACAAAGCAGTATCAAAACCCATTTAGTTAGAGCCGTAGAGAATATAAGAAAGAAAGTAGGGGGTATGAAATGAGGTGCCTTAAAGAGAAAGAGCTGATTCTTTTTTATTATCGGGAAATCCCCGAGGGTAAGCTTAAAGAAATCGAAATCCATTTAAAGGAGTGCGGCCGTTGCTTTAAACGCTATGAGACAATAGAGTCTTTGTTTAAAGAGATTACTCAGAAACGGATAATATTAAGCAGCCAGGAAGTAGAATCTATGGTTGAGGATGTCAGGCAAAGGATATATAGATTATCTTTTTGGGAAAAATTAAAGGACGGTATTAATGAATTACTGCAAATCTTACGTTACGGTATAGTTTATAAACCCCAGTTTGTTACGCTGGCAGTTTTATTGATTGTGGCATTGAGTATAGTTCCTATGGCGGGTAAAAAGATGCTTACGGAAAGGGATTTTAATATTCTTCAAATAGAAATAGAACTGTCTCTGGACAATCCGGAAGGGTCAATCTTTGACCTGTATGAAGGCGATCTATCCTTTATAAATGAGAGGTCGTATCTTGGACGTTCCATTCTTGGTAGCAGGATTGGGGCAGTTCGTAGAAAAACATAGAAGCTCGCGATATAATCAATCCGTTTTTGAAAGTATATTTATTCTGGGGATAGGTTATATAAAGGTTTGATTTGGCGCGGGTAACAGCCACATAAAAAAGCCTTCTTTCTTCTTCCAAAGCATTTTCAGAATTTAAAGCTTTAGGATGAGGAAATTCATATTCGGAAAGGCCCATAATAAAAACAGCTTCCCATTCCAATCCTTTTGCCTGATGTATGGTAGAAAGGACTAGTATCTGGCTGTTATCATATCCGGAAAGCAATGTTTCACCTTTAAAGTCTTCATAGGAGTTTAAATCGAGGATGAATCTTCGAACTGTAGGAAAGTCCCGGGCCATTTTGGCCAATTCTTCCAAATCAAGTATGCGGTCCCGGGGATTATCAAATGTTAAGGAACAATATTCCTGGTATGTTTTAAGCACTTCTCTAATTGCCTCTTCGGGAGATTCGATTTTTTTTAAAGTTTCTATTATCTGCATGAATTTCCTAAATCCTTCCTGTTGTCTTTTGGGCAGATTTGGAATGATTTCTTTTTTATTTTCTCTACTAAATTTTTCCCATATTTTCTGGGCGAAAGCCCGGCCTATTCCCCGGTGAAGGCAAAGAGCTCTCTTAAAAGATAGTTCATCTTTAGGATTAGTTACTGTTTTAAGATAGGAAAGAGTGTCTTTTATGTGAGCTTGTTCAAAAAAGCGCACACCTCCCCTTATAAAATAAGGTATATTTCGCTTAAGAAGTTCTACTTCTAACTCCAGGGCTTGAAACCGTGAGCGGAAGAGTACGGCAATTTCATTTAAAGAAATTCCCTGGTTATTTAACTCGATTATTCTCTGAGAAATAAACTGTGCTTGTTGGTAAACATCCCTTGTCTTTACTACTACCGGTAGTTGGGCATCACCTTTTATTGCTTTAAGCTCTTTGGGGAATTGCTTTGCGTTATTTTTAATAATTTCGTTGGCTAAATCAAGAATTTGAGGGCTGGAACGGTAATTTATCTGAAGTTTAAATACCTTGGCATTTTCGAATACTTTCGGAAAATCCAGGAGATTATTAATATCTGCGGCCCGAAACGAATAAATGGATTGTGCGTCATCGCCTACCGCGAGTATATTTTTATGATAAGTGGATATATTTTTTAGTATTTCAAACTGAAGGCGGTTAGTATCCTGGTACTCGTCAACAAGGATGTATTCGAAGATCTTAGAATACTTCCGGCGCAAGGAATCTATTTCTACAATTTTTAGCCAATTCAGAAGAAGGTCGTCAAAATCCATAACGTTGGCTTGTTTTTTCTTAATATGATATCGCTGCGCGACTTTTCTTATCTGTGGGGCGTATTCTTCTATGTGAGGATATTTATCCAGGATTGTTTTATCTATCTTGTTTAAAGAGCTGTTTGCCAGGCTTATTATATTTGAAATAATGTCTTTCTTAGGAAATAATTTACCTGCTTTTTTGTATCCCAGCTCTTCAATACAGTCATCAATGAGGCCTTTAGCATCTTCTTTGTCGATAATGCCGAAATTAGAAGCATAGCCCAGAGCCTCAGATTCTTTTCTTAAAATAGTATTTCCGATGTGGTGGAATGTGCCTGCCCATAAGCCGGATAGGTTCATTTTAACAAGGCTTTCAGCCCGATGAATCATTTCATGAGAAGCTTTGTTGGTGAAGGTAACAAGAAGAATGTTTCCTATGTTGTATCCATTTCCCAAGAGGTAAGCCAATTTATATATTAAAACCCTTGTTTTGCCACTGCCTGCTCCGGCTAAAACAAGCGAGGGGCCTTGGGCTTTTTGAATAACCTCAAGCTGTTGAGGGTTGAGGTTATTCTCAAAGTCAACTGTTGTTTTTGAATAAAAAGGTTCTATCCTGTACTGTTTCATTTTCGCATTATCCCATGCCGTGGGGTTATTGGCAATATATTTGGAGAAAGAGTAGTGTCAAGAATTATTCGCGAATTCCTCTTGACAGAAAAAGTCTATTGCGGTACAGTCTGCAAGCTGGATAATGAGAGGGGATTTTTTTCTAAGAGAGGGGTCATTAATGCAAAAAATAGACGAAAAAAAAAGAATTGAGCAAGAGAAACGCCTTAAAGAAAAAATGTCCAGGATAAAATATAAACTTATCGTGATCAGCGGGAAAGGCGGCGTGGGTAAAACTACGGTGGCAGTTAATTTAGCCTATGGATTGGCTATTAAGAGAAATAGGATTGGAATTCTGGATGTGGATATTCACGGCCCTAATATTGCCAAGATGTTAGGAATTGAAGGAAGAAAACTTGCAGGATCTGAGTTAGGTATCGAACCTTTTGAGGTTTTACCTGGTTTAAAAGCTGTAAGTCTTGCTTTACTATTAGACGATAAAGACCAACCTGTGATTTGGCGCGGCCCACTTAAGATGATAATAATCAAACAATTTTTAAGCGATGTTAATTGGGGCGAACTTGATTATTTAATAGTAGATTCTCCCCCGGGAACAGGAGATGAGCCATTAAGTGTATGCCAGCTTATTTCGGATATAAATGGCGCGATTATCGTTACAACGCCTCAGGATGTGGCGATTTTAGATTCGAGAAAAAGTGTTAATTTCGTAAAAGAACTAAAAATTCCTGTCTTAGGAATAATTGAAAATATGAGCGGCTTCGTGTGTCCTCATTGTAATAAAGAAATAGATTTATTCGGGACAGGTGGCGCTGAAAAGGCGGCTTATGATTTAAGCGTGCCGTTTTTGGGAAGAATTCCGCTCGAACCCGATATAGTAAAATCCGGGGATAAGGGGGAGCCGTTTTTCGGACAAGGAAAAGAAAATCCTGTTGTAAAAAGTATGGATAAGATAATAATGAAAATTATGAATGATTTAGAGAACAATGGAATATAGGGATATTTGTAAATGGTATGATGTTTGTCCGCTCAAAAGATTTTACGAAGAAGGCAGATTAGATAAAAGATGGGTTGAAGATTATTGCTGGAGCAATTATTCAAACTGCGTAAGAAAAAAGATGGAAGAAGAGAATGTTTATCATCCGGATAATATGATGCCGGACGGCACAATTAATGGAAGTTTTAAATGAGTAAAGTAAGCAATATGGAAGCGTTAGTAATTAGAGAATACCCTGATAAAGTTTTAAGAAAGAAATGTGTGCCGGTAGAAAAAATTACCAAAAGCGAAAAGGAGCTTTTTGAAAAAATGCTTTTTACTATGAGGCATTTTTCTGGTATAGGCCTGGCCGCTCCACAAATTGGGGTTCCTGAAAGGTTAATTGTAGCCGATATTGGAGATAGAGTTGTAAAATTAGCCAATCCCGAAATTATCAAAGCTAACGGCGCAGATAAGATGGTAGAAGGTTGTTTAAGTGTTCCCGACATTGGGGTGGATATAGAAAGGTCTTACGAGGTTGCCATAAAAGGGTTGAATGAGAAGGGAGAGAACGTAGAAATAAGAGCTAACGGGCTTTTAGCAAGGGTGTTACAACACGAAATAGACCATTTAAGCGGAAGATTAATTATTGACTATATGAAGTTCTTTGAAAAAGTAAGATTCAAAATAAAGAAAAAGAGAGGTACTTATACCAACCTATGAATATGAAAAGGTAATGTTTATAAAAATCTGTGTAATCAGGTATAATGAATATTATACTAGGAGGAGGTTATGAAAGAGTGCAATGCTGAGGTCAATAAAGCCGGATGTAACTGTACTTATGCGCCTTG
>DAOVKQ010000137.1 GCA_030631705.1 Candidatus Omnitrophota bacterium
CGATATTGTTATTTTAGTTATTGCTGCTGATGACGGTGTAAAGCCGCAGACGGTCGAGGCTATAGATCACGCCAAACTTTCCGGAGCGCCTATTATTGTTGCCATAAATAAGGTAGACAGGCCTAATGCTAATATTGACATGGTGAAACAGGAGCTTTCCCGCTATGAGCTTACCCCCGAAGACTGGGGAGGCAAGACTATTACTGTGGCGGTTTCCGCGAAAACCGGCCAGGGCATTGATGATCTTTTGGAAATGGTGCTTCTGCAGGCAGAGGTATTGGAATTAAAGGCTTGCTATGACAGGCCGGCGGTGGGAATTGTTATTGAGGCAAAACTTTCCAAAGGGAGAGGGCCGGTGATAACAGCTTTAATCCAGCAGGGAACTTTAAAGGTCGGAGATATATGTGTTTGCGGTTTGTGGTGGGGAAAAGTGAGGGCGATACATGATGATAGGGGTAAGTTGATTGATAAAGTTATTCCTTCAATTCCTGCGGAAATAGTCGGAATAAGCGGTGTTCCCCAGCCGGGTGAAACTATTTTTGTTGTTTCTGACGAAAAGAACGCCCGTCAGATTATAGTCGGCAGAAAAGAAGAGAAGGAGAGGACTAAACAAACTGCGCCGGTACATTTACGCTTAGAAGATTTACATAAAAAAATAGAGGAAGAAAAGCTGAAACAATTAAAGATTATAGTGAAAGCTGATGTGGGAGGGACTCTTGAAGCCGTTGAAGAAGCATTAAATAAGCTGTCGACTAAGGAAGTACAGATTCGCTTTATTCATAAAGGGGTTGGTTCGGTGAATTATTCCGATGTGCTTCTGGCAGAAGTAAGTGATGCTATAATCGTCGGATTCAAAGTTACCAGCGAGCCGCAAGCCAAGGATACCGCGCGCAATAAAGGTATTCAGATAAGAATTTATCAGATAATATACGAATTGATTAACGAAGTAAAGTTGGCTTTGGAAGGTATGCTTACCCCTCATGTAAAGAGGATTTTCCTAGGGAGAGCGAAAGTATTAAAGGTATTTAAACTTTCAAAAGCCGGAGTAATTGCCGGATCTATTGTTGAAAAAGGAAAAATTTCCCGGGGTAGTTATTGTGAAATTATCAGAGGCAGCGAAGTTATCATTAAGAAAAAGATAGTTTCATTAAAGAGATTCAAGGACGATATACGCGAAGTTACTCAGGGTATTGAGTGCGGTATAGGCGTTGAATATAAAGACGTACGGGAAAGCGACTATATTGATGTATTTTTAGAGGAAAAAATAGAAAGAAAACTGTGAAGGCACAAGTGAAGAAGCGGGTATTAAGCGGAATGCGCCCGACCGGAAAATTACATTTAGGCCATTGGGCAGGCGCCTTATCTAACTGGGTTAAACTGCAGGATGAGTATGAATGTTTTTTTATGGCTGCTGATTGGCATGCTTTGATGAGCGAATATAAAAATCCCGGCAGTATTAATGATATGATCGTAGATAATGTGGCGGATTGGCTTTCCTGGGGCATTGATCCTAAAAAATCCGTGATTTTTGTCCAGTCTGATGTTAAAGAGCACGTAGAGCTTTTTACTTTTCTTTCTTTTATAGTTCCTTTAGGATGGTTGTTTAGGTGCCCGACGTTTAAGGAGCAGATAACGCAGTTAAAAGAAAAAGATATCAATACTTATGCTTTTTTAGGTTACCCTGTTCTCCAGGCGGCCGACATTCTTCTTTATAGCGCTGATTATGTCCCTGTAGGGGAAGATCAGCTTCCCCATCTGGAATTGACCAGAGAGATTGTGCGGAGATTTCACTTTCTTTATGGTAAAAACGTCTTTATCGAACCTCAGCCGCTTCTTACATCTGTACCTAAACTGCTGGGCCTTGACGGAAGAAAAATGAGTAAGAGTTATGATAATTTCATTACTTTGGATGAGCAGGAGGAGCCGCTTAAAGCGAAAGTTCTTTCTATGTTTACCGATCCTTCGCGCATAAAGAAGAGTGACGTTGGCCATCCCCAAAGCTGTAATGTTTTCAGTTATTACAAAGTTTTTTTCCCCGGCAGAAGCGAACAGGTTTATGCCTGGTGTGTTAATGCCGAAAAAGGATGCCGGGAATGCAAATCTATTCTGTCGGAAGCGCTTATTGAATTTACCGCTCAAAAGAGGATGTATAAGAAAAAAATAATGAAAGATAAAAGTTATGTCCGCTCGGTTTTAAAAAAAGGAGCGGGCCGGGCTTGCGAATTTTCCGCGAAAATGCTGAAACAGGTAAAAAGGGCGGTGCTGGGAGTATGAAAATACGGTTAGAAATATTTGAAGGCCCTTTAGATTTACTTATTTATCTCACAAAGAAAAATCACCTTAACATTTGCGATATAAGCGTGTCGGAAGTCTGCGAGCAGTATTTGCAGTTTATTGAATTAATGAAACTCCTGGATATTAATATAGCGTCTGAATATATGGTTATGGCGGCAACCTTGATTAATATAAAGTCGAAAATGCTTCTTCCTAAAGAAGAAACGGCCGAAGATGAGCCTGATGAGAGAGAAGAGCTGCTGCAGAAGATTCTTGAGTATCAGAAATTTAAAGAAGCCGCCGTCTACCTGAAGAAAAAAGAAAGTGAAAGGCTTAAATATATAAGCAGGCCTTCCATGGAACAGTCCCGGAGCGATGAAGTCTATTTCGAGGCTTCCATATTCGATCTTATAAACGCGTTTAAAACAGCCTTAAAGGATATTCCCAAAGATATATTCTTTGAAGTTATCAAGGACGAATTTACGGTAGAAGAAAAAATACATGATATTGTACACATGTTTTTGCTAAAGGAGAGGATTTCTTTAGATGACTTGTTTAGCCCGGCAAAAAGTAAGTTAGAAATTGTAGTGATATTTCTCGCGATTTTAGAGCTTATAAAATTAAAAGAAGTAGTCGCGATTCAAAAGGAACTTTTTAGTTCTGTTTTGATCGCGAGGAAAGATATGGTGGAA
>DAOVKQ010000126.1 GCA_030631705.1 Candidatus Omnitrophota bacterium
AAAACAATGGTAAATTCACTTCCCTCTCCGACTTTGCTTTTTACGCGTATTTCTCCTCCGTAACTTTTTACAATATCATTGCTTACCGAAAGTCCTAAGCCGGTTCCTCCTTTAGTAGTAAAAAAAGGCTCGAATATATTTTTTAATACATCCTTTGACATTCCCGGACCGGTATCGCAAACCTTTATGTACACCCGGGATTCATCTTCGTAAGTAGAAATTGCTATCGTCCCTTTATCTTTAATCACCTGGTAAGCATTTATTACAAGATTAACGATTATCTGCCCTATCTGCGTAGGATCAACATAAATGGGAGATTCCGCCTTATAATCTTTTACCAAGTCCACTTTATATTTTATTTCATTCCAGACAATACGTAAAGTAGAATCAAGAAGCTGCTTTAAATCAACCTCTACCCTTTCACCCTGGCCCCGTTGCGAAAAAGTAAGCAGGTCTTTTACGATTCTTTTTATACGTTCAACCCCATCTAAACATTCGCTTATAATTTGCTCTGTTTCTTCTGTTTTGACTCCATTTTTGCTTCCTTCTATCAGCACTCCCAGATTAACAGACAAAAAAGATAAAGGATTATTTATCTCATGCGCTATTCCCGCGGCCAACGTACCTATTGAAGCCATCTTTTCCATATGAATAAGCTTTGCTTCTTCTTCCTTAAGTTTCTTTATCAACTTAGCCTGTTTCCCGGCCCATCGAAAACGGGAAATAAAAATATAAAAAATCAATACTATAGTTAATAAAAGTAAATACATCATTATCACTGTCACCTTAAAATCTTAACTATGTTCCACATCGGCATAAATATAGCCATAGCCATAAAGGCAACCACAACGCCCAGGACAAGAGTCATTATCGGCTCAATAAGAGAGGTAAGATTTCTAAAGGCGGTTTTTACCTCCATATTAAAATATTCACACAAAGAATCCAACATATCAGGCAACGCTCCTGTTTTTTCTCCGATAGAAATCATATACCCTACAAGACGCGGGAAAAACTTGCTTGCCAACACACCTCCCGATATTCCTTTTCCATCAGCAACATCTTTCTTTACCAAATCAATTTCTCTGGCGAGCACCACGTTTCCTATAGTTATCTTAACAATATCCATTATTCTCAAAATAGGTAACCCAGCCTGATAAAGAACGTTAAGCATGGAAGAAAACCTGAGCATTACAAGTTTATTATAAATAGGCCCGATAACCACCATCTTGAATTTCAACCCATCCCACCATAATCTCCCTTTTGGCGTATTTATAAAATATTTTATCAAAAACAGTACCCCGGCTATGGAAGGAAAAGTAATATACCAATATTTTTTTATGACTATCCCTATGATAACCATTATTTGCGTAGGCAGCGGTAATTTAGAGCCAAACCCGGAATATATTTTGGCAAATTGAGGTATTACCCAGGTAGACAATATCATAACAGCAAGAATTAAGGCAATCATAACCATAATCGGATAACGCGTAGCACTTTTTATGTTAGCACGGTTATCCTCTTCCCCCTCCAAAACATCAGCCAGCCTTAAAAGCACTTTATCCAGAACTCCGCCTGCCTCACCGGCAAGAACAGTATTGACGTAGAGGTCGCTAAATACTGCCGGATGTTTTGATAGAGAATCAGAAAGCTTCTGGCCCTCCTGGATATCGTGTATAACCTGATGAAGGGCTTCCTTTAAAGCAATATCCTCACTCTGCTCGGCAAGGATACCTAAACCTTCAATAATCGGAACAGCGGCCTTTACTATAGTGGCAAATTGGCGGGTAAAAATTATGACGCTTTTTATCGACGCTTTCCTTGCTTTTTTCTTAAATATGCTATCGGTTTTAAACCCGATGCTTATAGGCGTATAGCCGAGCTTTGCTATTTGCGTAGATACTTCAAGCTCACTGGCTGCCTCAAGCTCGCCTTTAACTGTTTTTCCCCTCCTATCAATCGCTTTATAAGTATATATAGGCATAATTTTAACTTAGGTTAAACTCTTTTATTACTGATTTTACAAAATCAGGGGTTATTTCTTTAATCTTTTTGGCAAATCCGGAAAGAAGCACAAAATCACAAATAGTATTAATTCTGCGGGGAATACCGCCGCTATAGCCGGTTATAGCTTTTATAACTTCCTTGCTAAAGGCCGCGCTAACTCCCTGCTTCTCGGGCCCCTCCTGCAGGCTGGCAACCCCTATTCTGCGTGTGATATATTTACCTACATCTTCTTCGCCAAAAGCGTCAAGATGACAGCGAATCGGTATCCTCTGGGAAAAAGGCTTTGCCGCGTCGACTTTGTCTTTAAGCTCAGGCTGACCCATAATTAAAAGCGTAAGCATAAATTTATTTTCGGTCTGGAAATTTAATATAAGACGAAGCTGTTCAAATACCCTGGGGTCATCGATAATATGAGCTTCATCAATAATAATAACATTTCCTTTACCATCATTAGTATTGTCCAATAACGCGGTATGCAATCTTTCCAAAAGCGGATCTACCATTAGTTCTGTCTTTTTCTCGGGTAAGTTCTGGGGACTAAGCGCGCGCACTATAGAACGCAACAGCCCTGCCGGTTCTGTTGATGAAGGATTGTTGACATAGGCCCACTTGAACTTTTGTTCGCCTAAATCCCTTAAGATAACCCGCGCGATCAAAGTCTTACCGCAGCCGAAAACTCCGGTCAGAAGGCCGCATCCTAATCCTTGAGTTACAGTATAGGTTAATTTCATTAAAACATCTTCATGCTGAGAAGAAAGATAGAGATAATCGGGATTAGGTGTATTTTGAAAAGGATTCTCTTTTAAATTCCAATATGTTTCGTACATCTAGCTATTTTTTTTCTCCAAGCCAGCGCGCAATCCGCGTTTGGTATTCCGCTAAATCTTTACTATCTACCGAAACTTCCGGTTTAACCTGCTCCGGTTTTAGGCCCGTTTCCTGGACAGGCCGTACATATCTTTCGGCTTTTTTATCTTCCGGCTCTTCTTTTTTTAAGCCTACGCGCTCTTCACAAACCCTGCCTACTTCCTCAAAAGTAGTCATCCCTTTTAAAGCTTTCGCTCTTCCGTCCTCTCCTAGAAATCTCATTCCTGCCTTATGAGCTTTCTTTTTAAGCTCAACCGTAGCAACTCCTGAAATAATCATCTCTTTCATTTCATCATCTACGATCATAAGTTCATACAGGCCGGTCCTGCCGCGGAATCCTGCTCCCTTACAATGATCACAGCCTCTACCCCGGTAACCCAAAACATCACCCTTATCGGAAAGCTCCCAGTTTTTAATAAGCGCTTTGGACAGCTTATATGATTCTTTACAGTTGGGGCAAATCATACGTACAAGCCTCTGGGCCATAACGCCGATTAATGAAGCAGATACCAAAAACGGCTCAACTCCCATATCT
>DAOVKQ010000032.1 GCA_030631705.1 Candidatus Omnitrophota bacterium
CGGAAGGAAAAAGAAAATGTGTCAGCATCTTTGTTTTTTTCCCCTATATCTTTGTCCGTAATACCATAGGGTATGAAGGCGTAAGACAGGCTAATTTGTTCATTGTCTTTTTGGTATAATTCTTTTATTTCTTCTTCGCTTACCGCAGCATTTCGTACGTATTTATCCAAGATACTATCAGCAAGGAGTATTCTTCGTATATGTTCTTCGAAGACGCGCGGGGAGAGGCGGAAATTTCCTTCGATGTACTTTGCGTATATTTGGCTGTCTAAATTATTACTTAATGAGAACATTTTTCTTATTGTTTCTACTACTTCCCGGTCGCTTACTTTTATATTTTCCTTTTTTGCCTTCCAGGAAAAAAGGAGAAGCTCCAATGCTTTTGCGTCTATAAGGGGTTGGTCTATCTTAGTATAGAAGTCTTCTCCGGCGGTAATTCGGTAGAATATAACGGCAGTATTTAAATAATTCTGTAGTTCTATCTGTTTTACCGGGCGTCCGTCAATAAATATAGATATATCTTCCTCTTTTTCTTTTATGAATGAAGCGACTCCCCAGAAAATAAAAGAAGGGACAATTATTATGAGTAATACCCAGAGAGTAGTCCTTATGTGGCGTGTCCGGAATTTCTTAAGCATATAGAAGTATGATAGTGGCTTTTTTGTTTTTTGCAACATTTTTCTGGTTTTTGAATTTTTTCCCAACTCTCCCAAAATTTTCTTGACACAATTTAGCGGTTATGATACTTTATAAGGGAAATGAGAAGCTTATATGTGTTGTTAATTGCCTGTTTTACTTTTCATCCTTTCGCGTTTTCCCAAGATGCTATTCAGGAGCAGTTAAAGGAAGAAGCCCGTAAGTACCGGGAAGAAGGCTATCGTCTGCAGTCCATAGGAGAAGCAAAAGGCGCTCTTACGTACTATCAAAAGGCAGCCGGAATATATCCTCAATATACGGAAGTATATAACGATATAGGTGTTATATATGAATCTTTTGGTAATTCTGCCAAGGCTCTTAAGATGTATAAAAAAGCCCTGGATATTGATCCGGGATATCTGGCCGCCTGCACTAATATTGCCTTATTGTATGAAAAAATGGGAAAAGTAAGGAAAGCCGGCAGGTATTGGATACGCCGCTACCGGCATGGCAAGAAAGGAGAGTACTGGCGGGAAATGGCCAGGCAGAGGCTGCTTGAGTCAGGATTGTATCCTGAAGTCCACCAGGAGATGTTAGAAGAGGAGGCTGCAATTTTATCCCGCGAACTTGTTTATGTGCGGGAACAGAAGAGATTGAAGACTATTGAAGAAGTCCGTTTACATTTTAATATCGCTTTAGCTTTGTTTGAAAAAGGAGAACTTAAGGAAGCATTGAAAGAATTGGAAACCGCTCTTTCTTTAAAACCTCGAGATAAAGAACTTCAAATGGAAGTTGCCGGCTTTTATACTAAGGTAAAGAGGCTCTATAAAAAAGATCAACTGAGAAAATATGTGGATGAAGCTGTGATGCATGCAGAGGAAGATAATTATACTTTTGCATCCCAGAGTCTAAGAAAGGCTTTATCCATAATTTCCAGCTTTTCCGAATAATAATAACCATCCTTAATTTTGAATACTTACATTATCCTTGATGTCTAATGATACGTTTTATCTTGTGGATGGGAATTCCCTCGTATACCGTTCTTTTTACGCGATAAAACTATCTACTTCCAAGGGGTTTCCTACGGGCGCTGTTTATGGTTTTTTTAATACTCTAAAGAAAATAACGCAGAATTATAATCCTCAATATATTGTTATTTGTTTTGATGTGTCACGAAAGACTCATCGCCGGGAAAAGTTTAAGGATTATAAAATACAGCGTCCCCCGATGCCTGATGCCTTAAAGATGCAGATACCTATAGTAAAGAAGCTGATAGCTTATTTAGGCATTGCTGCCGCGGAAAAGGAAGGGTACGAGGCTGACGATATAATATCTTCTTTGGCGCGCCAGGCGTATAAAAAAGGCCGCAACGTTCTGATAGTGAGTTCGGATAAAGATATGTATCAGCTTATAAAAGATAATACGGTTTGTGTCTATAATCCTGCTAAGGAGGTAACCTATAATTATGATCTTTTTAGGAATGAATTTGGTTTTTCTCCCGAGAAGATTGTCGATTACCTTTCTCTTGTGGGTGATAGTGTTGATAATGTACCCGGGGCCCGCGGTATAGGTAAAGTGGGAGCACTTAGCCTGATTAAGAAGTTTGGCACCATAGAAGGTATATTTAATAATTTGGGCAGTATTTCCGATAAAACCAAAAATACTCTTCTTAAGAGCAAAGATGATATTTTGTTAAGTAAAGATTTGATAAAGCTTGAAGATTGTTCAGGATTTAAATTTGATCCGGATAAATTTGCCCTAAAAAAACCTGACCACGACGCTGTCTATAAATTATGTGCCGGGTTAGAATTCAAAACATTACTTAAGGATATGGTGAAACCCGAATTTGACTTTAATGTTGATTTACATAAAGGTATGTCTGCCGAATGGAGAGATAAAATAAATTCCCAGAAACTTATGATTATGTTTATCTCCGGTGACTTTGTTTATATCTGTGATGAAGTTGAGGGCATTACCAGAGAAGTTAAAAAGTCAGAGGTAGATAGCTTGCTGAAAGATGAAACAATACGCAAAGTTTCTTATGATTTTAAAGGAATTTTGTCTTTTGCGGCAGAGGGTTTTGTGCTTAGAGGTATTTGGTTCGATGTTTTAATTGCCGCGTATTTAGTCAATCCGGCGCTGGGTGATTATTCTTTTGAAAACTTATGTTCATATTTTCTGGATATCCATGTAGAAAAAATTCCTGCCGCTGCCTTTTGTTCTCTTATATTTAAACTGTATACCTATCTTAGGAAAGAAATGGAGAAAAACAACCTTGATGGGCTTTTTCGTGAGGCAGAAATGCCTCTTATTGAAGTTTTGGCTGAAATGGAGCAGGCAGGCGTTAAGATCGACAAAAAAGCATTAAAAATATTATCAGATGAAGTAGATAATAATATAGAAAGCGTGGCCGGTAAGATATTTAAAATAGCTAATACCACGTTCAATCTTAATTCTCCCAAGCAGTTAAGTAAGGTTCTTTTTGAGGATTTGAAAATCTCTCCTCAAAAAAAGACAAAAACAGGCTTTTCCACGAACGAAGAAGTTCTTGAGAAGCTATCTTCCCGTTTTCCCATAGCGTTGTTAATACTTGATTACCGTCATTTAAGCAAATTAAAGTCGACATATTTAATGCCTTTTATGGAGGAGGCAAAAGCGAAAGATTCTAAGCTGCATGCTCATTTTAACCAAACAGGGACCCAAACAGGGCGATTAAGCTCAAGTTCTCCAAATCTGCAAAACATTCCTGTCAGGGGGAAGATTGCCCGGAGGATAAGAGGGGTATTTATTTCTTCTTTTAAGGAAGGGGTTATTGTTTCCAGCGATTATTCTCAGGTTGAATTAAGAGTATTAGCTCATTTCTCTCAGGAAGAAAGCCTAATAGAAGCTTTTAAGAATAATTTCGATATACATAGTTATACGGCATCATTACTTTTCGGAATAAAACCAAAGGGAATTGATAAAGCTAAACGTGGAATTGCCAAACGTGTTAATTTCGGCATAATTTATGGTATGAGTTCCTATGGGTTGGCAAAGGAGTTAAAAATATCCGAACAAGAGGCCCGTATTTTTATAGAAAATTATTTTGCAAGGTATCCAAAAGTGAAAGCATTTATAGAAAAAACTGTTTCTCAGGCAGAGCGCGATGGTTTTGTAAGGACTATTCTCGGTAGAAGGCGTTATCTTCCCGGAATAAACAGTTCTAACCTTGATTTAAGAGAATTTTCCCGCAGGCAGGCAGTAAATACACCCATTCAGGGAACCGCGGCAGATTTAATAAAATTAGCCATGATAAAGATATTCCGGGATTTTAACAATAACAATCTTTATTCAAAGATGATAATCCAAGTGCACGATGAATTGGTTTTTGATACGGATAAACGGGAAATTGATAAGGTAATCGATATCGTTAAATCTAATATGGAAAGTAGCCTGTGCTTAAAGGTGCCGTTGGTCGCGAATGTCAGGATGGGAAAGAATTGGCTGGATTTAAATTATGCGGGAAAAAGATGAAAATCGCATTTTGTTCTTCTGAGGTTTTTCCTTTTGCTAAAAGCGGCGGCTTGGCAGATGTAAGCGGAACCTTGCCTTTTGCTCTATCTAAAAAAGGCCATCAGGTGAAGGTGTTTATGCCTTTATATAGAGGCGTAACGCCGCGAGAGATGAACCAGGATTTTGGAATAACCAAAGCCGGAGAGGTTGAGATAATTTTCATAAGAAATGACGATTATTTCTTAAGAAGTAATTTTTATGGTGATTCAAGCGGCGATTATCCCGATAATTTAGAGCGCTTTGTATTTTTTAATAAAAAAATAGCTGTTGTTCTTAAAAAGATGAATTTTTCTCCCGACATAATCCATTGTAATGATTGGCAGACAGCGCCTTTGGTTATTTATCTAAAGACAAAATACAAGGCGGATAAATTTTTTGAAAATACAAAATCAGTTTTAACTATCCATAATCTTGCTTATCAAGGTATTTTCCAAGAGGAAAAGTTTCCTTTTCTCGATATAGCTTCTAACTATTTTTCTATTTCTTATCTTGAATTCTACGGAAAAATAAATCTTCTCAAAGGAGGAATAATCTTTGCTGATATAGTTAATACTGTAAGCCCGGAATATGCCAGACAGGTTCAATCTGTAGAGTATGGGTGTGGTTTAGACGGAGTGCTGCGGCAGAAAGGCCGGAAGTTCGCAGGTATTCTTAATGCTATTGATTATAAAGTCTGGGATCCCAAGAGAGATAAACTTATTTATAAGAATTATTCGGTTTCTTCTTTAGAGGGAAAACGTGTTAATAAAAGCAGATTACAGAAAGAACTGGGGTTTTCTCAAAAGAGAAATGTTTTTCTTTTGGGAGTTGTTTCCCGTTTGGCTGAGCAAAAAGGTATAGATATTTTATCTAAAGCCCTTGAGGATATTGTTAAAAAATATCAGTTGGTAATATTAGGCGTAGGGGATGAGCGGTATCATAGGATTTTTAAGAATAAGCAGAAAAAGCATAAACATCGGTTTGCGGTTAATTTAGGTTTTGATGATTCCCTGGCGCATAAAATTTATGCCGGTTGTGATGCCTTCCTTATGCCGTCTCGCTTTGAACCTTGCGGCCTTTCCCAGATGATTAGCTATAAATACGCGACAGTACCTATAGTCCATCATACAGGAGGTTTGGTTGATACCGTAGTTGATTACGGCAGGAAGGGCGGCGGTTTTGTTTTCAAAGAGTATAACGATAAAGCCTTAATTAATGCCGTTGACAGGGCAAAGGATATTTTTGATGATAACAAAGAATGGGCCGGTTTGTTGAAAAAGATAATTAAATATAATTTTTCCTGGAGTAAATCAACTCAAGAGTATATCAGGATTTATAACAAATGTCGATTATTGCCATAACAGGAAGTTTATGCAGCGGTAAGACCGCGGTGCTTAAGATTCTAAAAACAAAGGGCGCTAAGGCTTTCTCCGCCGACCAAATGATTCATAATTACTATAAGGATAAGACGTCTCTTATTTACAGGAAGGTGGCGCGTTGTTTCCCCGGGGCCGTTGATGAAAGCGGCAGAATCTTGCGGAACAAATTAGGGAAGATTGTGTTCGCCGATACAGCGAAGCTAAAGGCCCTTGAAGAGATAGCGCATCCTCAAGTTATAAAAGATATGAGAGAATGGGTTGAACAAAGAAGGAAAAAACGAGGTGTTTATATAGCAGAAGTACCCTTGCTTTTTGAGAAAAAATTAGATAAAATATTCAATAAGATAATCCTCGTTTACGCTCCTCAATCAATTCTTAGCAGCAGAATCGGGCGCAACTTCGGTTTATCCAGGAGGGAGGCTTTAGAGAGGCTTAAGTTGTTCTTGCCGCTTAAAGACAAAAAGAGGCGGGCTGATTTTTTAATAAATAATAATTCAAATATTAACGAGCTAAAAAGAAAGGTAGGTTTGCTATGGTGCGGGTTAAAAAAGATGTAATGGTTGATATTGGAACTCTTAAGGATATGAAGGTATCTGATTTGAACAAGGTTGCCAAGGATTTTGCTATTAACGGCCTAAGCGGGTTAAGAAAACAGGATCTTATATTTAAGATACTGCATGCCCAGGCTGAAAGAGAAGGTTTGATGTTTGGCGGGGGTGTGCTGGAAGTATTGCCGGAAGGATTTGGTTTTTTGCGTTCACCTAACTATAACTATTTACCTTCTCCCGACGATATCTATGTTTCGCCTTCCCAAATAAGAAAGTTTTCTTTACGAACAGGGGATACCGTTAGCGGTCAAATCAGGCCCCCGAAAGATAATGAAAAGTATTTTGCTTTATTAAAGGTGGAGGCGGTGAATTTTGAAGATCCTGACAAGGCAAGAAGCAGGGTTTTGTTTGATAATCTTACCCCAACGTATCCTAAGGAGAGGTTTATTCTGGAGACAACCCCTGAAGAAATTTCTACAAGGATACTGGATTTACTTTGTCCTATCGGCAAGGGGCAGCGCGGATTAATCGTTGCGCCTCCTTATAGCGGTAAAACAGTGCTTATGCAAAAGGCGGCTAATGCCATAATGAAAAGTTATCCCGACGTAATCCTGATAGTCCTTCTTATTGATGAGCGTCCGGAAGAAGTAACCGAAATGAAAAATACGGTAAAAGGTGAAGTGATAAGCTCGACATTCGATGAACCGGCACAGCGCCATGTCCAGGTCGCGGAAATGGTTTTGGAGAAAGCAAAGCGTTTAATTGAGCACAAAAAAGATGTAGTGATACTCCTGGACAGTATAACGCGCCTGGCGCGTGCTTATAATTTGGTTGAGCCGCATTCGGGAAGGATTCTTTCCGGAGGTATAGATTCAAGCGCTTTGCATAAACCCAAGCGTTTCTTTGGCGCGGCCCGCGCTTTGGATGAAGGCGGTTCATTAACAATCCTGGCTACTGCCCTGATTGATACCGGTTCCCGGATGGATGACGTTATTTTCGAAG
>DAOVKQ010000091.1 GCA_030631705.1 Candidatus Omnitrophota bacterium
AAGGACTCAACTATTTTACCTTTAGGACGGCCTAGATGGCTCATTAAAATAAGTTTTTTTACCTCATTAGCCAAAATATATTGTATAGTAGCCAATGCCGCCTCAATACGGGTATCATCAACAACCTTCCCCTGTTCATTTAACGGAACATTAAAATCAACCCGGGCAATTACTTTCTTTCCCTGAAAGTCAGCGTCTTTTATCGTCAATTTACTCATACTACAATCTACAGTCCTTTTGAAACGATCAGCCCGATAAGATCAACCACTCTATTAGAGTATGCCCACTCGTTATCATACCAGCCGACAACCTTCACCATGTTTTTGTCTATAATCATGGTTGCGAGGGCATCGAATATACACGAATGAGCATTGCCCACGATATCTATGGATACAATTGGATCCTCAGTGTATTCCATAATACCCTTCAAGCCACCTTGGGCAGCCTTCTCCATCGCTTTATTCACTTCTTCTATCGTCACGCCTTTTTCAAGTTCGACGACGAAATCTACCACAGAACCGTCTTTGACTGGCACCCGCATCGCCATACCATTAAGTTTACCTTCAAGTTCAGGGATGATTTTGCCTACCGCTTTGGCAGCGCCGGTCGTCGTGGGTATAATGCTTTCGGCAGCGGAACGAGCTCTTCTTAGGTCCTTGTGAGGCATATCCTGTAACGCCTGGTCACTCGTATAGGCATGAATCGTAGTCATGAGCCCTTTCTTAACGCCGAAATTATCATGAAGAACCTTGACCATCGGAGCAAGACAATTGGTGGTACAGGAAGCGTTTGACACGATCTGATCCGTGGGTTTTAAATCATCGTTATTCACACCCAGAACGATCATGTTATCAATCTCGTCCTTAGCCGGCACGGTCAATAAAACCTTTTTCGCTCCGGCATCAAGATGAAGAGCTATCTTGGCTCTCTCGCGGAAAACACCGGTTGATTCAACCACGATCTGCACACCTCTATCTTTCCAGGGCAATTCCGCAGGGTTCTTTACACTCAATATTTCGATCTCTTTGCCGTTCACCACAAGGGATTTCCCTTTCGCCTCCACGGTCCCTTTAAACTTGCCATGAATCGAGTCGTACTTAAGCAGATGTGCCAATGTCTTAGCATCTGTAAGGTCATTAACGGCAACGACTTCAATATCCTTATTGTCAAATGCTGCCTTAAAAACATGCCGGCCGATTCTTCCAAATCCATTAATACCAATTTTTACTGACATTTTTAACCTCCTTTAGTGCTTAATATCGAAAACAGCCCCTTAATTTACTGAAATCTTTTTGTGATAGGAAAAAGTAATTATAGCAACTTTTAATCAAATTGCAAGAGAATATACAGACGTCCTATTTAGGTACACCCTACTGGTTGATACCAATATAAATGTGCGCGATATATTGGAACAAATCCCCTGAGGACAAGATAAAGCTTGGGGAATATGAAAGTATCAAAAGATATGTAGGGTGTACCTAAATAGGACGTCTGCTATACGTAATTTTTATAAAACGCCTTTTGCCGACTTTCAAAATAATTCCCGAAGAAGGTATCTTAACAGAAGGGGTATTCACAGATAAGCCGTCACAGGAAAGGCTGTTTTGATCAATAAGACGGCGAGCTTCATTTTTGCTCACCACAAGCCCGCTCTTATAAAGAACTTCCGCTAAATCAGCAACATCCGTATCCGAAGTATACACAGGAATATTTTCGGGTATCTTACGTTCAGAAAAAACTTTTTTAAACTGTTGTTTTTCTCTTTCTGCTGCTTCTTCTGAATGGTAAAACATTACGATATGCCGCGCCAGCTTAAGCTTTGCTTCTTTAGGATGCATTGCTTTCATACTGTCGATATCCAAATCGGTAAGAAATTTAGTATACTCCCACATAAGCTTATCGGAAATGCTCATTATTTTACCGAACATACTGTTTGGGTCCTCAGTTATCCCGATATAGTTTCCCAATGATTTAGACATTTTATTTTTGCCGTCTAACCCTAAAAGCAAAGGCATGGTGATAATCCCCTGAGGAACCTGGCCGAAACTTTCCTGAAGATGCCTTCCCACAATAAGATTAAATTTCTGGTCTGTTCCCCCGAATTCAATATCTGCTTTAATCTTAACCGAATCATAGCCCTGCACTAGCGGATATACAAATTCCTGCATAGTGAGAGGTTTATTTTCTTTCATCCTTTTAGAAAAATCGTCGCGTTCTATCATTCGCGCTACGGTATAACGGGAAAGCAATTTTATAAAATCAGAAGCACTCATATTTTTATACCACTGGCTGTTAAATAATATCTTCGTGTTTTTCCTGTGTAAAATCTTGAATGCCTGGTCCGTATATGTCGTTGCATTCGCTTCTATTTCCTTTCTGCTAAGAACAGGTCTTAGTTCGCTTTTTCCTGAGGGATCGCCTATTTGCGCGGTAAAATCACCGATAATCATATAGACAATATGGCCTAAATCCTGAATTTTCCTTAATTTTCTCAAGAGAACCACATGGCCTAAATGAATATCTTTAACGGTAGGATCGAAACCGATTTTAAGTTTCAGCGGTTTTTTTTCTTTAAGCGATACAGCTAATTTCCGGACAATCTCTTTTTCAGAAATGAAATCGGTTGCATGCTCAGCTATTACTTTGATATGTTCAGCAATAACTCTTTTCATAGGCGCTGCACCAATCTTTTATACGAATAGGCATGTATAGGATTTTCGGTTCGGGAATTACTCCTGGTCGGAATGTTGTTCGTCTATTTTTGCCGAAAGACCGATCTTGGCAACCTCCGGGTCTATCTTGATTATTTTTACCCTGATTTTATCCTGAGGATTTAAAGACTGTATGTCTTGTTTTTCTATTTCTCCTGAAAACACCAAACCCTCTAAATTTTCTTCCAGTTTAACGAACACTCCAAAATTAGTGACTTTTACCACTTCGCCTTCAACTATTTTCTCCAAAGGATACCGTTTTGTAATCTCCGGCCAGGGATCAGATACAAGTTGTTTTATGCCTAAAATAACTTTTCGGCTTTCCCTATCTAATCCTAGTACTTTAAACTCATAGTTATGCGATCTTTTTACAATCTCCTGAGCCCTGTTAACCCTTCTTGTCCAGGAAAGATCATCGTTATAGATAATGCCTTCTAATCCGTTGCCTAACTCAACATAAGCACAATTCTCGCCAAATCCTATAATTTTTCCTTTCACAGTTGAATCGACAGAAATGATATTCTCGATATCTCCCCAAGGATCACGCTCTAACTGTTTTACGCTCAAAGAAATCTTCTTACTCTGAGGCTCAATTCCTATAATCTTAGCCTCTACCATATCTCCGATAGCAAAAGACTCATTGAGATTGATAAATTTCTTAGTCCAGGATATTTCACTAATATGTATAAGGCCTTCAATTCCTTTTTCTAACTCTACAAATAATCCGTAGTTCTGAATATTTACAATCTTTCCTTTAATTACTGAAGCTACGGGATACTTTTTGCCTATCTCCTGCCAGGGATCGGGAGTAGTTTGTTTTAACCCCAAAGAGATTTTTCCCTTTTCTCTGTCCAAGTTTAAAACTAAAATCTCTATCTCATCCCCTACCGCTACCATTTCGGAAGGATGGGAAATTTTCTTCCAGCTCATGTCGGCAATATGCAGCAATCCGTCAACACCCCCTAAATCAACAAATACTCCGAAATTCGTAATGCTTTTTACCTTGCCCATTCTTTTTTGGCCGACATCCAACTCTTTCCATATTTTCTTCTTGAGCATTTCTCTTTCTAAACGGAAGGCGTCTTTCCGGGAAAGAACAAAATTCTGCTTAGCCCGGTTCATCTTTACTATCTGAAAGTTAATCTTTCTCCCTATAATATCATTATCGCTTAGCTTAAAAGTGGAGAGACTCTGCGGAAGAAATCCCTCCACGCCAAAGACTTTTACCATATAACCGCCCTTAACCTTACGGGAAACCATACCTTCAACCAAATCATTTTCTTTATGATCAAAAGCCAATTTTTGCCAGCCCATGGCTTCCTGGGCTCTGGCATAAGAAAGAATTATTCTTCCGTCTTCATCTTCTACATTATCTACAAGAACCTCTATCTCATCCAAACTATCTATATCTTCCACCCCCCTGAATTCTTCCTTGGGGATTATTCCTTCTGACTTATACCCGACATCAACGATTACTCCTTGAGATACCACGGAAACAACTTTTCCTTTTACTATCTCACCTTCTTTTAACTCTTTGATTGATTCAAAAT
>DAOVKQ010000068.1 GCA_030631705.1 Candidatus Omnitrophota bacterium
ACAACTACAAATATACAATACACAAACAGCTAAAAACAAAATTTTGGTTATTGTTTATTGTATATTGTAATTTGTTTGTTATTTGTTTATTGTAATTTGTAATTTTAATTTTCATATTATCCCATTAGTTTCTGATAAATATGACTATTCTGTTAACTTACACTACTATCCCTGGTCTTAGCGTATGCTTTTATATTTTTCAATAGGCCGTAGCAAAGCAGTTTATCGCCGTCTTTCAATTTATCTTCGGCATGAGGAAAAGGAACAAGGCCGGACTTTCTCTCAATGCATAAAACCAGAATATTCTTTTTTATGAATCCTGCCTCCGAAAGAGTCAGCGAATTTTCGTAAGCTTCTTTAGAAATCGTAAGCTTAGCTATCCCGTAACCGCGAGGGAGGCAAAAAAGCTCCTCAAGAGTCTTTTGTTTTATGAACCCTCTGGCAACAATCTTTTGCTCAATGAATCTGTTCAGCGCCCTGCTAAAACCTTTGAGTGTAGTCAACTTATATAGAAAAAGTATAAACGCTATTAAAACACCGACCTTTCCGGCTTCACCGGCCAGGTTATCGCCTCCGAAAGAAAGAAAAATACCGGCGATTACAGAAACAATTCCCACCTTTCCCAAAATCATCAATACCGTTACGGTTTTCTTCCTTATGGGATCCTCTAATACAAACTCTGCTTCCCGGGTTGTAAAACCGGTTCCGGTAAAAGCGGAAATTGCCTGAAAACGGGCAACGTTCTCATCTAAACCTGTAAGCTTTAAGATAATAGTCGCAATCCTCACGACAAAGAAAAAAATAATTATTATAAGTATCATCGGGACAATTGCCGAAATTATCTCCACCTAATCCTCCTATTTACTTAATGCAATTTATGCACTATATTCCGCAATACCGCTACAACAGAACTTCTCAATAAAACAAGAACTAAAAAAGCAATGAAAGGGGAAATATCTATGCCTAACCTGCCAAGGCCCGGGAAAAACCTCCGTATGGGATTAAGTATAGGTTCGGTAGTCCTATAAAGAAATCGAACAACCGGATTATGAGGATCAGGGTTAACCCAGCTTATCACCGCTCTTATAAGTATCAGCCAATAAAGAGCCATAATGAAAACATTAAAAACTTCAGCCAATACTAAAAACAAATTGGATAAAATAGTCATAACTCGTATATTATAGCGCTGTTACAAAATAGCTTTTTGTCATTGTCCGGCTTGACCGGACAATCCAGGAATCCTGGATTCCCGCTTCCGCGGGAATGACACCTATAGGACATTTCACAACAACGCTGTTATAATATTAACTATACCATTTTGGAATTTCCATACTTATCAATTTAGCGTCCAGCTATCCGCGTCTTCAAACTTATTATAGATAGCCAGAGAGATTTTAGCAATAAAATCTTTTGCCTGTTTGTAGGTAGAAAAATCCGAGGCAATAACACATAAAATATAATTATCGCATTTTGAGAAAATAATGCCGGCATCACCCACAACAGTCTTTTCCAAACCGGTTTTATGGGCAACAACCACATCTTTAGGCAAATACTTAGGTATCCGGTCGTTAATTCTCTGTTTCTTTAAAAAAGACAACATGATATCCGAATACCGCGTATTCACCAGTTCTTTTCTGTATATTTTATCAAAAAGGTAAACCAAATCCCGACAGGAAATATAGTTCTCAACGCCAGCATCCCGCCTGTTGAAATCCATGATCTCGCGGTTAAGAATAGTTTGCCTAAGGTCTAACTCCAGGAATGTATCATTTAGATAATCAAAACCAAGGATGTTGATTACTTTATTAGTTGCGGTATTATCGCTTCTTACAATCATGAATTCCAGAAGTTTTTTAAATGTTATCTTACGCGGAAATTTACTGTATTTTAAAACACCGGACCCCGGAGTAACGTCTTCCTTGTTTAATATAAACTCGTCATTCAGGGAAAGTTTTTCCTCTTTGACAGCATTGAACGCGCATGCCAAAATAGGAACTTTTATCAAACTTGCCGCGGGAAACTTTTTTAGGGAATTTTTCGAACTCTTAATAAACGGGCCGCCTAAATCTTTAAAAGCAAAAGAAAAACTGCCGGGAAAACCATTAAAAAACGAAGATAACTCTTTGTTGAGCTCGTTGGAAAACCTTTCCGCTTTTAAATACGAAGAAATGTGCGGGAAGGCAAAACTTATACCGGCCAGGATCGTTACCATAACCATTACGGCCGGTATCAAATCAAGCCTTTTGACTTTTTCCGATTTAGGCTTGATGCTGAACGGCGCCGACTCTGACTTGCACCTACGAAGTGCAAGTATTTTGGTTATTACATATCTATAAACTCTCATGTTCAAAAACTCTGCTTCCCGGCTCCACCTTCCAGGGATGAGAAGCAACAATAACCGCAGAAAACAAGGTATAAATAAGCCAATCCCTGCCGATAATGATTATCGAAATCCAAGGATATCCTCCGTAAGGTTTAGTAAACTCACCTATCAAAGAATAAACCAGAATCGCAATCAATGCCGACGGCGTAATAAACTTTACGGAAACATCCCAATTCCACCGTCTTAAATTCCATTTGCTTACATGATTTATATGCTCTCTTAACTTACTTGCTTTATATATCCAACCCAAAGCAACACATTCCAGTATCGCTGTCAGGATCAATCCATACTGGGTAAGAAAATGATCGACTATATCCAGCCAATGTAATCCGGCCCGGGTAGCAAAAATGATGCTTCCCAAAAACCCGGCCACCGAGAGTGAAGAAACTATCATCTTGCGTGAATAGTGAAACTTATCAATAATTGCCGAAGTAAATGCCTCAAGAATCGATATTGCCGAAGAAAGGCCGGCAATAACAAGAATTCCGAAAAACATAAGCCCAAACCCGCGTGAAAACACCGGTAACATGCTTATCGCTTTAGGATAAGCCACAAAAGCAAGGCCTATAGACTGGCTGACTACTTCGGAAAATTCCTTAGACGTCGAATGTGCCATATATCCAAGAACAGAAAATACCCCTAACCCGGCGAATAAAGAGAACATACAATTGAATACACTTATGGTAAAAGCATCCCTTACTATCGGACTCTTTTTGGGAAGATAAGAAGCATAAGCAATCATTATGCCAAACCCTAAGCTTAAAGTAAAAAATATCTGGCTAAAAGCGTCTATCCATACCCTGACATCTTTAAGACGGCTGAAGTCAGGTTTAAGATAAATTAAGATCCCTTGTTTTGCTCCCGGCAGCCCCAGGCTCCATAAAACAATAAACGCGGTTAAAATAAAAAGTAAAGGCATGAAAATTTTATTTGCCCTCTCCAGGCCTTTTTGAACTCCGCGAAATACAATAATCCAATTAAGAAACCAAACTGCCATCAGGGAAAATATAATAGGGGTTCTTAAATCCCCGATATCAAAAGGGCCTTTACTTACCATGAGAAATTCGTTAAAAAAGAAATTATTGGGATCATTTGTCCAACTCAGGTTAAAAGAATAAAAGAAAAAATTAAGACACCATGCAATAACTACCGAATAATAAAGGACAATTCCGAACATCACAAAAATTACCTGCCACCAACCCAGCCACTCCCACTTCTTAGAAATACTGGCAAAAGAAGCCGGTGCTGAACCGCGCATTTTATGCCCCAGGCCGATTTCCAGAATCATTAACGGAATCCCTACGGCAAAAAGGGCTACAAAATAAGGGATAAGAAATGCCCCTCCTCCGTTTTTATAACAAAGATAGGGAAAACGCCAAATATTGCCCAAGCCGATAGCCGAACCTATCGCGGCCAAAACAAAACCGATATGAGTCTTCCACTGGGGACGATGATGAGCATAAACGTCTTTAGCCATAATGAATTAATTTGCGAAAATTATACCCTAAAATAATAATATGTAAAATAGTTTCAACATCCAAGGCTTGATCACTGTTTCGCTTGTTTCAAAAATTCAGACATATCGTCTGCCAATTTTATTTCTAATCTAATGCTGTCTTTACTTATAGGATGAATAAAACTTATAAAACACGCGTGAAGAGCAAGTCGTCTAAAGTTAATTTCAAAATCACGCCTAAAAGCGTATCTTCTCTCTCCTAAAATGGGATTACCCATCTTAGCAAGCTGAATTCTCAACTGGTTAGTTCTACCGGTAAGCGGCTTTAGCTCAAGGACACTGAACTGCTCATATTCTCTCAAAACAGAGAAAAAAGTTTTTGCCCTTTTTGCCCTTTCTCCGAACCGCGCCCCTTCTTTATCGATAATATAATCGTCAATTAACCCTTTTTTTCTTTTTAGCTTTCCCTTTACAAAAGCGGTATATTTCTTTTTAACCTCCCGGTTGCGAAACTGCTCCATGACCTCTTTCTGAACTTTAGAGGTTTTTGCGTAAATAATGAGACCGGTTGTTTCCCTGTCCAAGCGGTGACAGGGAAATACTTTTTGTTTAATCGCCGCTTTTAAAACTGAAGTAAGCGTATGTTTTTCTCTTTTAGAGGTAGGCTGCACGACAATTTTCGCGATTTTATTGAGCACGACCAAGTATTCATCATTAAAAATTATACTAAAAGGATTTTTTCCCATTAATATCCCCCAAAGTCGCGTCTGCTTCTTTTCTAAGCTCTCTTTTTAATATTTTGCCGGTCAAATTTTTAGGAAGAGATTCTTTAAAAAATATTTTCAGAGGAACCTTGTAGGAAGCTAAATTAACCCGCAAGTATTTTATTAACTGGCGCTGATTGACTTCGCCCTGAGGAACAATAAAAGCTAAAGGAACTTCTCCTTTACGGCGGTGATGAATACCGACCACAGAAGCTTCTTTTACATTAGGATGTTTATATAAAAGCTCCTCAATCTCTTTAGGGTAAACGTTTAAACCGCGCACGTTAATCATGTCTTTTGCCCTGCCGATGATGTAAATATATCCCTTTTCATCAACTTTTCCTAAATCTCCTGTATGGAGCCAACCGTCGAGGATAGCTTTTTCTGTCTCTTCTTTACGGCGGTAATAGCCCTTCATGACACTGGGTCCTTTTATAAGAATCTCGCCGACTTGATTTCGGGATAAAGTCTTACCTTCCTTATCTATTATTTTTACCTCAAGAGAAGGAAAAGCAATACCTAC
>DAOVKQ010000050.1 GCA_030631705.1 Candidatus Omnitrophota bacterium
ATATGTTTTATAATTTTAATTCTAAATTTTATTTTGTCAATAAAAGTTTAAAACGCTAATAATCACAGATAAAGTATTGTGCTAATCTGTGTACAAAATCTGTGTTAATCTGCGCACTTACTCTTCGGGGATAATGTGGGCTATTGATGCCAATTTATCTGCTTTTTCTAAATTTATTATTTTCACCCCTTGAGTGGAGCGGCCGGAAACCCGAATGTCTTTAACTTTGGTGCGGATAAGAATCCCCTTCTGCGTAATACACATAACCTCATCATTTCCTTTAACCAGTATAAGCCCTTTGACCTCTCCGATTCTACCCGACAGTTTTATATTGATTATACCCTTTCCGCCCCTTGATTGAGTGCGATAGTCTCCAACCCGGCTCCGCTTCGCAAAACCGTTTTCGGTCGCGGTAAGCAGATAGAAATCTTCCTTTTTAAACATAGTGTGGATAAGCACCATCCCCAAAACCATATCCCCTTTGGATACCCTTATTCCCCTCACTCCCTGCGACTGCCTTCCGGTAAGCCTTGCTTGTTTTACTCTAAACCTTATAGAATAACCTTTTTGGGTTGCTAAAATAGCTTCATCTTTTTCCTGGCATAGGCGGGCGCCGATTAAATGATCACTTTTTCCTAAACTTATAGCAAAGATACCGCTGCGCCGGGCATTGGCAAATAATGCCAACGAGGTTTTTTTAATTATCCCTTTTTGCGTACACATAAATATAAACGAATCAGGATCAAACTCCTTTATCGATAAAACCGTAGTTATCTTTACTTTACTGTCTAAATTAAGCAAATTAACAATAGCCCTCCCCTTGGATGTGCGCGACCCTTGAGGAACTTCATATGTCTTTAAAGGGTAAACCTTTCCTTCATTGGTAAAAATAAGCAAAGTATCTTTACTGGAGGCAACAAATAGATGTTGAACAAAATCTTCTTCCGAAGTCGACATTGCCGCAACTCCCCTGCCGCCCCGGCGCTGCTGCCGGTAACTGCTTAAGGGAATCCTCTTTATATAGCCGGAGCGGCTTATGGTAATTACCATATCCTCTTCCACGATTAAATCCTCTATCTCTATGGCCTCTTTCTGAACTATTATATCTGTCCGCCTGGGGCCGGAAAATTTCTCTTTTATTTCTTTCAGCTCTTGTTTAATTAAAGATTCCTGTTTCTTTTCCGAAGAAAGTATCGATTTTAGAAATTCTATCTTTTTAAGCAACTCCAGGTATTCCTCTTCTATCTTCTTCCTTTCCAACGCGCACAATCTTTGTAGCTGCATTTCCAGAATAGCCTGTGCCTGGATATCGGAAAGTTTAAATTTGTTCACAAGAGCCACTTTCGCGTCCTGGGGGCTTTTAGACTTTCTGATTATCTCTATTACTTTATCAAGGAATTTCAGGGCTATTTCCAACCCTTCTAAAATATGCGCCCTTTTTTCCGCTTTATCCAGTTCGAAACGGGTTCTTCTTACAATCACCTCTTTACGAAAACGAATGTGACAGCCAAGTATCTCCTTAAGATTAAGGATTTGCGGCTTACGGTTAACCAGACATAAGAAAATCGCTCCGAATGTCGTTTCCATGCTGGTATGCTTATAAAGACGCTTTAAGATAATCTCAGGATACGCGTCACGCTTAAGTTCAAGAACTATTCTTATTCCGTCTTTATCGGATTCATCGCGTAAATCAGAAACTCCTTCTACTTTTTTGATATTAATCAAATTTGCTATCTGTTCAAGCAATGTAGTTTTATTCAGCTGATAAGGGATCTCCGAAATAATAATCTGTGTTTTATTCTTCTCATGCTCTATCATTGTTTTTGCCCTGACGGTAAGCTTCCCTCTTCCCTCCTTATACATATCTAATATTCCGCTCTTGCCGCAGATTATCCCTCCGGTAGGGAAATCAGGGCCTTTAATATACTTATGCAATTCTTTTATTGAGGCGCCGGGGTTATCTATTAAATGCGTTAAAGCGCCGCAAACTTCATCCAGGTTATGCGGCGGCATATTAGTAGCCATCCCAACGGCAATACCGCTTGCCCCATTGAGAAGCATATTCGGTAACACAGAAGGAAGAACTTCGGGTTCGGTTAAAGAGTTATCAAAGTTAGGGAAAAAATTAACAGTGTTTTTGTCAATATCCTGCAGGATATAATCGGTAATTTTGGACATCCGCGCCTCTGAATAGCGCATTGCTGCCGGAGGGTCGCCATCAATGGAACCGAAATTACCCTGGCCGTTTATCAAAGGATAACGCAATGAAAAATCCTGGGCCATCCTCACTAAGGCGTCATAAACGGATAAGTCTCCGTGGGGATGATACTTACCTAAACATTCCCCTACAATTCTGGCACATTTTTTATGGGGATAATTATAGCGCAGGTGCAAATCGTTCATAGCGTAAAGGATCCTGCGCTGAACAGGCTTAAGCCCGTCCCTGATATCGGGGAGAGCCCTTCCTACGATTACGCTCATAGCGTAAGAAAGGTAAGACTCCTTCATCTCTTCTTCTAAATATTTAGTTACGATCTTTTCTCTAACCGGTTCACCCATAATTATACATCTAAATTTTTAACTTCATGAGCGTTTGCCTGGATAAATTCGCGTCTAGGCTCGGCTTGACTACCCATTAAAATAGTAAAAATCCTGTCCGCCTCCACCGTATCTTCGAGAGTTACCTGCACTAAAGTCCTTTTTTGGGGATTCATCGTACTCTCCCACAACTGTTCGGGATTCATCTCTCCTAATCCTTTATAGCGCTGGACACTCATCCCCTTAGTCGCTAATTTCTTTACCTGCTCAAGCACCGATTTTAAATTATTACTTTTTATCTCCTCCTGGCCGTCTTCATCAACCAGTAAAAACATGTCTTTATCCTGGGATAAATAGTCCTTTAGGGAAATACCCATCCTGAGCAATTGTTCGTTAATCTTTTTTACTTCGTGGGATTCATAAATTTCCACATAATCCATTTCTTCTATCTCCCCGTAGGAGGCGAGCTCATCTTCGCCAAAGACAAAAACCGGTTTTTGCTGCACAGATATTTTATACTCGGGATATTTTTTCTTTTTCTGATCAATCGCTTCTATATACTTTTTAAACGGTATCCCCCTTCTTCCCAGCGACAACTCCAACTGCTCTAGAACGATAAGAGATTGAATGATTTTTTCCAGCTCCTTACTGCCAAATATTTTTTGGCTCTTTCCTGTTTTTTTGAGTTTTGCCGACTTAGTCCCTAAAGACAAAATAATCTCATTCATTTCTTTTTCTGTATGAATATACTCTTCCCATTTTTTCTTTTTAATACGATACAGGGGAGGTTGAGCGATGTAGATATATCCCTTTTCAATTAAAGAAAGCATATGCCGGTAAAAAAGAGTTAAAATAAGGGTCCTGATATGAGAACCGTCGACATCGGCATCAGCCATTATAATTACCTTATGATAACGAAGTTTACCAATATCGAAATCATCCCCTACCCCGGTACCCAGAGCGGAAATAATTGTGCGAATCTCTTCACTACTCAAAACTCTGTCTAAACGGGCTTTTTCCACATTAAGTATTTTCCCTTTTATCGGCAGAATCGCCTGGAATGTCCGGTCCCGGGCCTGCTTGGCTGACCCCCCGGCGGATTCTCCTTCAACAATATACATTTCGCAGAATTGGGGATTCTTCTCTGAACAGTCGGCCAACTTACCGGGAAGATTAGCGGAATCCAAAGCCCCTTTCCTTCTGGTTAACTCTCTGGCTTTACGTGCTGCCTCTCTCGCCCGCGAAGCTAAAATCGCCTTCTGGATTACTTTATTGACAACTGAAGGATTTTCTTCAAAAAAAGATGTTAATGCTTCAAAAGCAATCGAATTAACCAATCCGTCGGCCTCGGAATTGCCAAGCTTTGTTTTGGTTTGTCCTTCAAATTGAGGATTAGCCATCTTTACGCTAATCACCGCGCATAACCCTTCTCTTGCGTCATCACCTGATATATTGCTAAGATTTTTTAAAAGATTTTTTCCCCGGGCATACTGGTTTAAAGCGCGGGTAAGGGCTGTCTTGAATCCGCTTAAATGAGTGCCCCCCTCTATAGTATTAATATTATTAGCAAAAGAATATATATTATCCTTGTACCCATCGTTATACTGCAAGGCGCCTTCAATCGAAATACTTTCCTTTGTTTTTTGAAAATATATTATTTTTTTATGTAAGGGCTGCTTATTTCTATTGAGATATTCGACAAAAGAAACAATTCCCCCTTTAAATTTAAAAGATACCTCTTTCTCTTTTCGCTCATCATTTAAAAATATTTCTATATTTTTATTAAGAAAAGCTAATTCCCTTAACCTTTGGGAAAGAATATCAAAAGAAAACTCTAAAACCGAAAAAATATCATGATCTGGTTTAAAGGTTATTTTTGTCCCCGTGCTCTTTGCTTTTCCTATTGTTTTCAGTTTGGTTTTGGTCTGCCCCCTTTCAAAACTTTGATGATACACTTTTCTGTCCCGTTTAACCTCAGCCACCAACCACTCACTTAAAGCATTAACACAACTAACCCCCACACCATGCAGCCCCCCGCTGACCTTATAAGAGCGATGATCGAATTTACCTCCGGCATGCAGGGTTGTAAGAACCACTTCTAAGGCCGGTTTCTTAATTTTTTTATGTATTCCTACGGGAATACCTCTTCCGTTATCTTCGACAGAAATACTGTTGTCGGTATGTATAACAACCTTTATTCTGTCGCAATAACCAGCTGTTGTTTCGTCGATTGAATTATCCACCACCTCATAAACAAGATGATGAAGACCGCGTGATGTAGTATCCCCGATATACATAGCCGGCCGTTTACGAACAGCTTCGATTCCTCCTAAAACCTGAATATTAGTGGCATCGTATTTTTGATTTGAGGAATTAACCATTTTTTATATCTCCAATCTCAATAACTAACCCTGTTATGTTTTCGAAATTTTTAGAAACCTGCTTTAAAATATCTTTTTTTACCAAATTAATTTGGTAATGTGCCACTGAAGAATCTACACAAAAAACCAGTTTATCTTTACGGACACCTTTAAAAATAATATGTTTTTGTAACTCTTCACTTAAGGTTTTTTTTATTTCTTTTTCTAATTTTTTTTGTTTTAAGATATCATTTTGTTTAGTTTCTAAAAAACTATGGAGTATATCTTTTAGTTTTGTTGCCACTCTTATATCTTTATAGGAAGAACTAAATAAATATAGTTATTTTTTCTTAACACCGCTGGTTTATCAGCACCGTAAAGCTCGAAATTAATCTCTTCTTCCTCTATATTTCTTAAAACATCTATTAAATAGTTTGGATTGAATCCTATTATTATATGTTTTCCTGTATAATTGCAGTTTAGATTCTCTTGAACTTCCCCTACTTGAGGTGTTGCCTTTGAGAGCGCTAAATTGTCTTTTTTAGCCTCTATTTTAACACCTTGATAATCATATGTTGAAAGTATTGCCGCTCTTTTTAGGGCAGCAAGAAACTCACGGCGGTTAATTATTATTTTATTGGCATCAGGTTTCGGTATATATTGATCATAACTAGGAAACTCCCCCTCTATGGGCCGGGTTATTAATTGGGTATGTTTTAAATCGAAACCGATTTTATTTTTATCCGCGCAGAAAAAAATATCTTCTTTTTCTTCTTTTATTATTTTTTGTATTTCATAGACTGTCTTTACGGCTAATATGAATTCTATTTTGTTCTTTAATTCCGATTGGTTAGGGCTTAAGTTACATTTTGCTACCGCCAGCCTTTTCCCGTCGGTAGATACAGCTGTTATTTGGTTTTTATACACCTCAAAAAGTATGCCGTTTAGTACGTAGTTAGCGTCTTCGTGACCGACACAAAAAGACGTTAATTTTATTATATCTAGTAGATTTTG
>DAOVKQ010000117.1 GCA_030631705.1 Candidatus Omnitrophota bacterium
AAATAGGGACAGACACCTATTTAAAATCAGGATGTCCTAAATAGGACGCCTGCTTAAACTTAAATAGGTGTCTGTCCCTATTTAACTGCTACATTAGGAAAGGATAGCCCCGAACCAGCAATACGCAAAATCTAAACAAGAAACCATACGAGCCTTTTCTTACCTTGTCCATAGATTTATTATAATTATCAAGAAAATAAAGGGCATCTTCAGAAGATATAACGTGGCTGCTATATTGGGCTTCAGAGAATTTGCGGGTAAGCTTTAAAAAATGTCCACCGTCAATAGAGAATTTCTCTTCGACTGTCTTAGCGTATTGAAGGGCGGGAATTGTATTTATGTGCGGAATACTAAATACTCCCAGCACTTTCTTTGAATTTTCATAAAGCTTCTCTATAAAACGCGAAGGATTATCGGAGATTGTCTTCTTTAAATTGTTAACTTTGATCTTAATCAGCGCATAAAACAGCAATAAAGCTATACCGCAAGCTGTCAAAAGGATGAAAATAATTTTCTTTAAAACCGTCACGGGTGATATAAATATTTCTACAGCCGCGGGCAAGCTCTTTATTTTGCCATATCGAGCGTAGATATTTGTAAGGCCCTTTTTCGCTGCTTTAAATATTCCGCTTCCGGATGCTTCAAGCAAACCATTATTTTCTATATGCCATTCAGCCTCACTGGTAATATTTTTCTCGGAGGAGTCGCTGTAATGACCGGTTGCTTTAAAGGAAGTAATATTTCCCACTTCAAGCCTTAACTCCTGCCCTTCCAGCACGATAGAAGTCAATTCCGGCTCCCCTACCGTAATTTTGGCAAAATTGCTCTTTATGCCTTCTAAATAAGCATAAACAGCTGCCTGGCCGGGGGAATGTGTTGAGAGTTTTCCTTTTTTTACAGTTACATTTTCAGGATTGACACTTCTCCATCTGGCAAGAGAAACAACGTCCACTCTCAAACCGTTAGAATAAACAGCCTCTGCCGTAAAATCAACCGTCCGCCCTAAAGCAACGGTTACGGCCCCCGGGTTTATTTCGACATACTTAATTTTAATATCCTCCGGGTCAAGGCTTCGAACCGCCCGATTAATAACATCTGCTAAATCAACAACGGCTTCTTTAATTTCCACTTTCTCCGCGAAAACTTTTTTCGCGACCAAAATCTTAGAAAAAGAGCTTTGTGTTTCATCCATAGATACATATACTTTCGCTATGCCTTCTTTCTGGGACTTAACTACTCCTTTGTCGATAAAACGGATAACTTTCCTGTCATCTATCTTCCATGACGACCTGGCACTCACAATTTCTACCATATTATCATCGTAAGTAGCTATAACCTCCATATCTATCTCGGTCCCCTTATCAACCTCCGCAAAATCCGGCAATAAACGTATATTTTTTATTTTTTTCCGGGTGCGCAAGGGATTTTTACGGACTATAATTTCCTGAATGTTGCTTTTTATACCTTTATATTCGCAAAATACAAGTTGTTTACCTGAACGCGTAAAATGAATATTACTTTGTTCCTTTCTCGCGCCTCTTTCGTCCCGGAGGAACCATTTAACTTTTGCCGATATATTCCTTACAGAAATTTTTTCAAACCGGGGACTATAGAAAGTGCCAAAAGCAAGAAACGTAAGATATTCTCCCCTTTGAAGTACTGGTTTATGAGGAAAAACATTAATTGCCAGAAGAACCTCATTTCCCCCACTCTTTTTATCTTCCGATAAACGCGCCACAAAAATATTACAGGCATTACTGGTCATATTCTTATACAGGGCAAATATTTTTGTATTACCTTGTTTTAAGGACATGAAAAAATTCTTTTTCCGCTCTACCTTAGACTTATTAGTAATAAGCCAATTAACATATTGGGTTACTTCTTCTACGCGGAAATCGGGGTATGAAACGAATGCCTTTACCTCGAAAGGAATACCGGCTCTCGTATTATAACTATAAGGAATAACAAAAAGAGTAGGTTTATGCGCTGTTTTGGCAAAATATACGTAAAAAGGGTTAATACCGCCGTAATACCAAAAATCAGCGCTTCCTTTTAAGGGAACCCCGAATTCTTTTAAGGCCTCTCCTTGTGATATGCCTTTTATTACTTTCCTGCCTGAGACCATAACTTCCTGGTATTCATCGCAATACACAGAAAAAATCAAACAAAGAAATATGAAAAAATAAATAATCTTTTTCATTGAAGATATTCTTTCAGCTCCACATCTTTGGGACCTAAAGGCTCAAGAACTATTATCTCTATTTCATAACTTTTATTACCATTATAATCGACACTGGCCATGGTCCGGCCGGAAGATATCGCGTTAATAACTCCCCGGGAATTAACCCAGACAACAGAAGAATTTTCAAAACTCCAGCTTACTTCCTTAGTTAAATCCTTAACAAGGGAATTATCATGAACACCGATAATTTTAACGCTGGTTTTTTTACCCTTAGCAATTACTAATTTCCTGGGAAAAATAAGAATTTTCCACGACGAAGGAACAAGAACGGCTTTCCGGGAAGTTCCCCGGAACAAAGAGTCGGGCGATACAGAATAAACATTCTGTATTTTCTCCATTAATTCTTTGCCGGGTTTGTCTCCTTTTAGATAATTTTCATTAAGAGAATCTAATATTTTCTGCAAGTCCCGTTTTTTATCCCCTTCTAAGGCGTCTTTTAAATCTTCCAGGCCTTCCATTAAAGAGAGGATTCCTTCGGAGGAGAAAGATTTATCTTTTATCTCCTTTATCTTTTTTAATTTCTGTTTCATGCTTCTAACAGCCGAAGGTGAAACGTTTTCTCTCTTGAGCCTGTTTAGAATATCTTCTAATTCTTTTTCTAAAAGGCCGGTTTCCTGTTTTGAGCCGGAAGACATCATTTTTTCCAATAACTCATTGAAATCTTTTTTTATTTCACTGTCCCCGGGGATATTTAACCCGGCAAGCCTTTTTAACCCCGCGTAATAATCATCAGGGTCGCGTTTTATCTCTTTTTGGGCCAAATCCTCTAATACGTTTTCTATCTCGTTAATCCTGGATAAATTAGTTAAATGTCCCTTTAACTTATCCGCTAAGTCCTGAGAAATAAGACCGCGTTTAAAAAAATCTTGTATTTTTTCTGACACTTCTTTTTTCTTGTCTAAACTATCCCGGCCGCTTTTAGAAGAAAAACTATCGACGGATTTCATAAATTCTTTTTTATCCTGCTGAGATAAAATACCTCCTTCGAGCCGTTTCTTTATTTCTTCTTTCTCCTTACTGCGGGATAACTCAGCCTTAGCATTAACTAATTCCTGCCAATCTTCGTTTCTAGACAACCCCGCGGCCTTATCGTCCGCGTCAGCCTGCTTCTTGAGTTGTTTCATCTTCCTTAAAAACTGTTCAACATTTTTAGAAGAAAGCGCGTCCCTATATGTTTCTACAGTTTCTTTAGGGAGACTCAACTCCTGGGACGAAGGGCTGCCTACGGGGCCATTGCTTAAATCATCAGCTTTTTCCATTAAAGTCAATTCCATCTTGGCCCCTATCATGGTTTCTAATTTTTTCCTGAGCTCATCTTTCCGGCGCGGGTATGCTTCTGCTAAGGCGCTATCCACATCTTCCATCTTCTTATATAGCTCTGATATCTCTGAAGCTGTCGATGCCTTTTCTATCTGTTCAA
>DAOVKQ010000125.1 GCA_030631705.1 Candidatus Omnitrophota bacterium
GGTTTTTTCTTCATCGACAACATCCCGGGAAGTAATAATTGCGCTTGCCTTAGTTGTTTTGAGCAAAGGCCGATATTTAGAATTAGCTAAAAAAGTGATGTCCCCTTCACCGGCTTCCTTTATTCCGGAGATACCGCTGATTACGGCATCGGGTTCACCAACCAATTCGCCGTTTACCAAATCAGCTATCTGTTTTGAGGTAAATTTCATCTTATGAAAATTAGGAAATTATGTTGGTGATTTTATGAATTTTTAAAGATAAATATTATTTCTTATATTTATCGTTTAGTCGTTTCACGATTTTTTTGCTTAAATCAGCCGCTTCTTTTCCATAAAGGACGGAGCTTTTATTCACAATAAAATCAAAGCCGCCCTTAACGGCATAATCATTAATTTCATCCCGTATCTCTTCCCAGAGCTCTTGCATCTTCTCATCACTTTCTTTTTTTAACTCTGTTACAACCTGTTCTTCCAGATTCCTGTATTCAATAATAGCCTTTTGCATCTTCTCTCTATGTTTAATCTGCTCTTCGCCTTTAAGGAGTCCGAGCGTATCCTGCATTTTTAAAAGCTCTTCTTTTTTAGAAAGTAGTTTATTATCCTTCTCTGCCTTCTCTTTCTTTTTCGTAATTATATCCTCATAATCTTTAGTTTTATTATACTCACTGAATATATAAAAAACATCAACATAACCCATTTTTAATTCTTCCGCGCGCGCCGAAAAAGAAATTAATAAACCGGCGGCGATAATTAGAAATATTATTCTTCTCACAGTGTCCCCCCTTTTTAGAATCCTCTACTTACGCTAAAATGGAATCTCCCCTCTTTTCCTTCTTCTCCCGGTTCCTTGTTAAACGGAAAACCATAATCCAATTTTATCGGCCCCAAAGGAGTCTTAACTCTTATACCTATACCAACGCTGGACTTAAACCCTCCGCTTAAAAAATCACTTCTCTTTGCCCAAACATTACCGCTGTCAAAGAAAACAGCCATCTTTAAAACATCGACCAAAGGATAAGTATATTCGATATTTGTCACAAAAAGAGCTTCCCCTCCTACGGGGTCACCGGTGGAAGAATCTATCGGCCCTATCTTTCTTTCGCGATAGCCTCTTATGGTCGAAGCGCCTCCGGCAAAAAACCGTTTATAGATAGGTACGTTATCTGTACCGGAAAAAGCCTCTGCGACTCCTAAATGCAATTTTAATTCCAAAACCGATTTGTTAATAGAGGGAAAGAATGCATTAAGACGCGAAGAGTACTTAATAAAATCTTTATCTCCTGCCAAAAATGTCCCGCAGACTTCAAGAGAATTGCCGAAAATGATTCCCTCGCTAGGAGAAAAAACATTATCTCTGGTATCATAACTTAAATCCAACTCCAAAGAACTTAAATCATTCGTGCCTTTTTCTGCTATCAAATCCGCTCCGGCATCCGAAGCCAAATCACTAATTTCAACCGTCTCAAGCCGATAGCCTATCCATCCTTTATAATTATCATTAAATTCTTTGCCGAATCTTATAGCTCCACCTTTGATATTCTCTTCATAACCATAACCGACATCTTCGTCCCGGTCATGGCCCTTTTTATATGCCTGAAAGCCAAAAGAAATCGGTTGGTCAAAAATCCAGGGATTCATAAAATCCAGCTCATAGCGGGAAGTCATATTCCCTATACTGGCTAAAAGACTTAAGTCCTGCCCCGCGCCTGTAAAGCTAGACCAGTTTTTATAGTCGAAATTACGCTGCCTTAATTCTATAAAACCGGTAAACTCATCAATAGAGCTATAACCTCCGCCGAAACTCAGATATCCCGTCTTTGCCTCTTTAACGTCCACAATTAAACTCTCCCAGTTAGGCTTTGACCCCGGTTCTGAATCAAACCTTACTTCCTCGAAAAAACCCAAATTATCCAGGCGCTGGCGGCTTTTACGTATCTTACTCCCTTCAAATTTCTCTCCGGGATAAAGCCTCAACTCTCTTCTTATAACTTTATCTTTCGTCTTAACGTTTCCTTTAATATCAATCCTTTCAACATAAGCAACCTGATTCTCTACGATACTAAAAGTTATATCTACTTTCTTCGTCTGCGGGTTGAAATATAAAACAGGCTTAACCTGGGCATAGATATAACCCCTATCTACATAAACACCCCGCACATTATTGACGTTCTCATTTACTTTCTTCTCTACATAAACTTCACCAACCTTAATTTCTATTTTTTCTTCTATATCTTCCAAAGAAATTTCCCTGTTTCCCTCTACCTTTATCCTACTGATATATTGGCGGTTTCCTTCGTCTATGGTTATAACAATATGGACATTGCTCTTCACATAATCCAACGAATAGCTCACCTTTACGTCACTAAAGCCTCTTTCCTTGTAAAAATCATCAATCCTTTTTATGTCGTCTTCTAATACTTCTTTCTTCAAAATGCCTTTGCGGAAGAACCCTTTTGTCTTGGTGCGCATCAATTTCGTTATCTTTTTTGATCTATAACAAATATTTCCTTTAATCATGATTTTTCGAATCCTGGCCAATGTTTTCTCATCAATGGAAAAGGTAACTTTTGCTTTGTTTTCATCATCCACTTCTATAGAATAATCGATGATAGCTTCGGAAAAGCCGCGTTTGCGGTAAAACCGTTCAATTGTATTCTGCGTCTCTTTAAGCTTATACTCATCCAGGAAAGAACCCTCTTCCGCTTCTATCAGCTTCTCTATGCGCCGCTTGTGGATACGCTTCGCGCCTTCTACCGCGATTGCCTTTACAACCGGTTTTTCTTTAACTCTATAAATTACGACTACCCCGTCAGCCGCGTCCCTTTTTTCTATCTCAATATTTTCAAAATACCCGGTAGCATAAAGATCCTTTATGTCTTCATTTATAAGATTCTCGTTGTAAGGCTGATTGGAACGGGTCTTTATTTTAGAAATTATCGTAGAATCACTGACAATATCATTACCAACAATTTCTATTTTAGAAATAAGTTCTCCGGCAAAAACAGAAACAACAAAAGCAAGGAAAATAGTATTTATAACAATTATCTTCTTCATTAAAAATATTATAACCGTTTTCCTATAAAAGTCAATTCTCTCCGACTAATAGATTAATCCTCCCGGGCTTTAGAAAGGTTGACAAATCTCATATACTCCTTTATAAATCCCAGATGAATACTGCCTACCGGACCGTTTCTTTGCTTTGCGATTATTACTTCGGCAATCCCTTTATTTTCCGGGGTAGGATTATAATATTCCTCCCTCAAAAGAAGCACGACTAAATCAGCGTCTTGCTCTATTGCCCCCGACTCTCTTAAATCAGAAAGCTGCGGCCGATGGTCGGTGCGCGCCTCGACTGCGCGAGACAACTGGCTAACCGCGATAACAGGAACATTGATTTCTTTTGCCAACGATTTTA
>DAOVKQ010000136.1 GCA_030631705.1 Candidatus Omnitrophota bacterium
ATCATCTTTAATGTCCTCTAAGTCAAGCTGCTCAATAAAAGATATAATTTCTTTGGCCCAGGGTAAAAATTGGCCAAAATTAGCCGCTTTGCCTAAAATACCAGGGATAAATTTTGAAACTAAACTATACATTAAATAGCAACTATCAAAGTGCGATATCTTTGACGGTATCTCTTCCTTAAATACCGCGTAATCAACAAACTCATCCATTGAGAATATCTCCGGCGGAATATATCCCCTATTTACTTTCCGGGCAATCTCCCGCCTTAAAAACAGAGCCGGTCTTTTTCCTCCAAAAACGCAGGCAACCCGGCCTAATCCTTTACCCTGCCTAATGAAATTATCGTAAAGAAAATCGGCAATATTCTTAATAGAATTACTTCCAAAATTATAGGTAATCGTCTTATTCATCTACCTGCTCTATACTCGGTTGGTCTAAATAGATTAGATATCCGCGCACCTGATGATAAGGGTAAATATCTTTAATTATCTGCATATATTCTTTTACCTGTTCATAGCGCTCTTTGCTGTCATCGCGGCTACTTTTATAATCAACTATTAGCGCCTGATCCTTGCTAACAATGAGCCGGTCTATACGTTTGAGCCGGCCGCAGCGGCTTACTACTTCTTTCTCACAATAAACCTCGTGAGGCCCGGTAAAAAAAATATTCCCCAAATCCTCATTATTGATTATTTCCCGTACTCTATCGGTATATGCTGAAGAAATCAGGGAATGAACAAATTTCTTCCTGGCAAATTCCACTCCCATCTTAAGGATCATTTCTACATCCTGGTTGGTACAATTTCCTATACGGGAAAGTATCGCGTGTAATATATTGCCCTCTTCCACCTTTTCTTTATTCTTAAGGGCCATAACCGAAGCAAACTCGTCTTGAAGTGACCCTGTCCAATCCTTATAGCGGGAAGGAGCAATATCAAACAGGGGCTGCCGCTCCCGGCTGTCTACGCTCCGATATAAAGTTTTCTTGCCTAATTCGCTCAATTCTTCGGGAATCAGATATCTCGCTTGGTTATTGCCGCTAAAACTTCTTTGGGGAATAAAAATATACAATTCATATTTAGGCCGGGTTAAAGCAACATAAACGTTATTAAATTCATCAATACAAGCCTTTTTGTAATCCCTTTCATATATTTTCTGAAGTTTTGGAGAATACAAGCGATAGTGGTCAGTAATGCGAATAAGGCGCAAAGCCGGCGTCCTTTCATCTTCAATGTGAAACTTTGTCCCCCTGCCCTCTATTTCCGGAGATATATCGATACGCAAAAAGGGAATGATAACCACACCAAATTCTAAGCCTTTCGCTTTATGTATAGTGAGTATCTTTACAGAATTACTTTTAGTCACTCTGACATATAAATCTTCCGCCGGAGCACTCTCGAAGTAAGTCAACAATTCACCCAGACCCATATATTCATCTTCCTTGGTTTTTATTAATTCAAGCAGCTTCATCAAAAAAGCCTGGAAATCTTTGAACTTATTCAACAAACCAAAAGACTGATAAATGCCTATAGTAAGCTCATAGCAGGAAATAAATCCAACGCTTTTGAAAAATTTATCAATATATTGATCCCATATTCCCGGGTGCTCTTTACGGAAAACACGGTAAAGAGACCATCCTTTTTTAAGGATACCTTTCTTGTGTAAAGAAAAGAGAAAATCTTCCATAACTTCGGCATTAAATCCGGTTAAACTGGAAAAAATATCGCCCATAATAAAAGCGGCAAAATTTAAATCATCTATCGGCGAATGTAAAAAACGTAACAAGGCTAATATTTCTTTAATCAAGGGATTTTCCATGATATTTAAGGTTTTCTCGGATTCAACCGGAACATCCCGCTCAATTAACCAACTTGTTATAAGTTCAACTTCGCTATTATCGCGGGCAAGGACAGCAATATCTCTATAATCAAAACGATTTTCCAATTCATCGATTAAATCAAGCGTTTTCCCTTTTATAATCGCATTGCGCTCCTCTTGATCCTTTTCATCAATACGTTCAATCTTTACGTAACCATGTAAATTATTTTCATTGTACGCCTGGGCCGCGTCACCGAACACATCAAGTATTTCATTTATTGCCTCTTCATTATTATTAAGTTTTCCGGCGATCCCCGAGGCAGAAAGAACCCTGGCAAGATTCGAACGGGAAAAAACGCGATTATTAAATTCAACGATCGCTTTATGACTGCGCCAGTTTTTTCTAAGAGACCTCGTCTTCACGTTGTAACGCAGAAAACTATCCTTAACTTCATCAAACAATCCCGATTCGCCTCCGCGAAATCTATAGATTGCCTGCTTTTTATCTCCGACATAAAAGAGCGAACCCCCGCTTGATAGCGCCTCCTCGACCATCGTCTTGAGGTTACACCACTGCAATACACTAGTATCCTGAAATTCATCAATAAGATAGTGCTTAAAACGCGTCGCAAGACGATAGTATAATTCAGCGACTGTCAATCCTTCTAAACCAAAGAGAAGCCGGGCCGTACGGTTAAGCTCCTGTAAAAACAGAATATCTTCCTTTCTGCAAACACCGTGAAAAAACCTTAAAAGACGGCTAAAAAGGCTTATGTAGGGATTGTAAGAAACAACTGATTCAAGCTCAACAACATCTCTCACTGCTTTGTGTATTTTTTTCCATTTCTTTGAGAAATCAGCAGGACAGTTCTTGCCTTTGTTCATCGGAACTTCTGCTTCCTTAAACCGCGAAGGCAAATCTTTTATTTCAAATATTTTTTGTCCCTTATTTAAAAATCTGGCGATGGAATTGTTTACGGTTTTATTTACTCCATCGGGGGAAGAAGCGTTCATTTTTTTTATCTGTTCGAATAAAGCGATTTTCTTTTTTATAAGGTCGTTGCTTTTAGCCGGAGATTGACAAAATAAGCGCCCGTACCTATTGCTTAATCTAAATAAAGACCCCATCAGGCCAAGAATATCCTCTTTAGGAAACC